>NZ_JAFREJ010000030.1:0-12820 GCF_017377545.1 Faecalibacterium sp. Marseille-Q4164
AGTTCGTCCTCATCACGCCAATCTTCGTTCCTCTTTTTCCAGTCGCTCATGCAATTCCTCCCAATACTTCCGTAGCTCGTTTTCGGTCTGCGGGTCCGGGAGTACCGAACAGTCCAGATAATATTCAACGATGTCAAGGTTCTTTATCGCTTCAAGGAAGCAGGGGTGAAGTTCTTCTGTGGGTGACTGCGGTGCGTATCGGACCCGCCAACGCTGCAGACAGCGGTAATAGTCCAGCAGCTGCTGCCGGACGGTGGGCGGTCTGCGGGGAGCAAGCCGCACCTTGCCGTCGGCAAGTGCCATGCCGAAATCGTTCTTCAACTTTTCCACGGCCTTATAGGGAGAAAGTTGAAAAAGTCTGCCGACAAAATCGATCACATCGCCATCTGCCTGACAGGCGAAACAGTGGAAACGGCTGTCCACCTTCATGCTGGGGTGTTTATCCCCGTGGAAGGGGCAGCACATCATACCGTTCCGGTTTACGGCGAAGCCGTACAGCTCCGCTGCCTGCCGGGTCGAGATGGCGTTCTTTACGTCCGAAAAGACAGAGGTGCTACCCTCCGTCCCAATGGGTGGGGTACAGGCGAAAGGACGAAGCCCGGTGAGGGGCGTGGGTGAGGTTGGGTTTATTCACACATCGATCCGTCAGAGTGTTGTTCATTTGACCTCCTGCTGCGGTACGGTGTGGCTGCGCTCTTCCTTGCGGAAGAAGGCTTCCACGTTCTGTTGTGCGGTGCGGAGTTCACGCAGTTCGATCTGCGCTTTCTTGTAGCGGGTGTAGAACCCGTTTTTCTCCGAGGAAAGGGTCTGGTATTCGGCATCCAGCTTTTTGAGGTCCGGCAGTGTCCTGAGCCCGTTGGCCTTGAAATAGGCGCAAGCGGCCTCGTACACGGCAAGCTCTGCACGGTGCTGCTCCTTAAACTTGGCGGGATTTCGCACCGTCTGGAGCTTCTGTGCAAGAGGCTTGTACTGCCGATAGACCACAAGATGCCCGCGCAGCTCCTTGAGGGAGACCATGCGGGCATCCAAGTCTTTGACCACCGCCAGTGCATCGTCGTGCTGGGTTTGCAGTTCGGCAATGCGCTGGTGCAGGGCATCTTCGCTGAGCAGCTTCTTCTCCTGCAGGAGACACAGGGTCTGCGACCAGCGTTTGAGGTTGAACTTTTTCGCCCAACGCTCATAGCCGATGCCCTTGCCCGCAGCCACTTTCGCCTGAATGTCAACCAGTTTCCTGATCTTATCCGGCTTCTGTTCGCTGGCGGGCTGGATGGCGGTTGCAAGCTGGATGTTCTGGGAGAGGGCGGTCAGCACCTGCTCCTTTTCCAGCTTCTTGCTCAGTTTCTTGGCGGTGATGAACTTTGTCCGGCCGGGCGGGCAGTAGCTCAACCGGCCTCGGCTCTCTTTCACGGCGATGCCGTGTTCCTGCATGAGCAATGCAGAAAATTCCTCGAAGGTGGTGGTCTTGTTCAGCACAGCGTAGATCTGCTTTCGCAGCTTGTCCAGTTCGGTCTGATAGACGGTCTGGGTGGGCTGCTGCCCTTCGGCGGCAAGTTTGGCGTTGGCATGGTCGAGGCGGCGTTGTCCGCGCCGCTGCGCCCAATACTCGCGCTCCGAAACATGGTCGCCTTGGGCTTCCAGTAAATTGATCTGGTTCAGGTCGGCTTGCTCGCACATCTCCATGACAGCGACACGAAGGTGCCGGAGCATGGCAGAGGTGCAGCGGTGCTTCTTACCCGCTTCCCAGTCGCACGGCTTGTCCATGAAGGGCTGCCGTTCCACGGTGCGGACACGCAAGCTGCCGATGACGATGTGGACGTGGATGTTCCCGGCACTGTTGTGCCCATCCGGGTGGGTGCAGACGATGGCGGGATGACCGGGGAAATTTTCCTTGCAGAACTGCAAGCCAAGGGCTTGTGCCTTCTCCATGGTTAGGCCGTTCTCTACTGCGTCCTTCGGGTCGAAGCTCACAATGTAGTGATGGGTCTTCACGTCCTCCCGCCCGCCGTTCTTGCCGTACTTGCGGTTGGCAATCAGGCAGGCCATAGCAAACGAAGATTCGCCGCACTCAAGGGTGTCGAGCAGGTACGAATCCCGCAGCTTGGGTCTGCCCTTCTCGTCCAGAATGGGCAGACCAGTGTACTCGTTGTGCTGAAAGGTGAGATAGCTTTCGGCGGCGGCATAGTTAGAGTTCTTCGAGCTTAAATGCTTGATGGTTGCCATACAGTTCACCAACCGTTTCTTCGGCTTTCAGCCGAAAGTTCGTGAGTGCGGACAGTTCCTCCAGAATTTGCGCCCGGAGCTGCTCGGTGTCTTTGCCGCCGGAGTTGAAGTGTCGTGCAAGCTGGTTGAGGTTGCTTCCCACCTTGCTGCACTGGGCAGACAAGGCGGCAAGCGCCGCCAGTGCATCCTCGCCGCCCTGCGCCACCACAACGGTGTGCTTGACGTTCACGCCGTACAGGACGCGGCGGACGAGTTCGGATTGGGTGAGGTGGAGTTCTTTGCAGGCGTATGCGATCCGCAGTTTTTCTTCTGCGGTCACTCGGACTTTGATGATGTGTGTCTTTCGTTTTTGCGGCGTGTCATTGCGGTTCTTCTTTGCGTGTACGTTCGGACTTTTCATTTCAGCCATATTCGACCTCCTGTGAAAATGATAAATGCCCACTCCGGGATGGAGAAGGCTATGTAATGCGACACGCCGCTTTCGCACCAACGGTGCGAAGCTAGAGCAGGGTTTGGGGAAGGCACTCCCCAACAAGGATGACTGAGTGGACAGCAATTTTTCAAGCATTGAAAATTTGTGGCCACAGGTCGATACTTGCTTTCGCCCTTTCCGTGCAACACTGAAAATTTCAGAAGTCGAACCGCAATGCACGTTGAAAATTTTGCAGAGCAAAACGTGTGAAAAGGCAAAGCCTCTGCTCATGGTCACCGTTCACACCGAACGAAGTTCCTGCCCCTGTTTTGCAGCGGCGTTGTCCGGCTTGCCCACAGAAAGCGTGAGGTCATGGCGCAGTATCTCGTTCAGACGGCTTATGTAAGATTCAAGGTACAGTATGAAGAAAGCCGGGCGCAGTGCAGACACTACAACCTGCTTCTTTCAAGCACAAGAATAACACTTTGTGGTTGTGCAGTCAACAACCAAAAACAAATTTTGGAAGATTGAACAACTACATAAGATTTTATTTGTGAAAAAGAAAAATACCGCCCACGCAGCGCAGCGATGATTTTGTCGGGTGAATCGGCGGCAAAATAGATCGGATGTGTTGCGGGGCGGCAAAAATCTTCATGGGGAATAAATCCTCGCCGCTCTGTACTTTTCTACAAGACCGCGTTTGCGTAGCAATGAAAGCCCCAGTGGGGCTTTTAAGCGGCAGAGCGGTCTTGCGCAAGCAAGATGGAGGGGCGTTGCCCCCGACAAGCTCGGTGGGATTTGCGATAAAGGGTATCATGGATTGCGGAGTGCGTCAAGATGGTTTTGCAAATTTTATTGTGGTAAAGCGGTGATAGTAGGACTTATGAAAAGTGAAGTGTAAAGTACCGTAGCCGTCGATCAGCATCTTATGGGCATACGCACCGAAGTTGTGCGTTCCCAACTGCCGCATCTTGTGCTGGATGAGATTCAACCCCTGCTCGTTCAGGCAGATTTCCTTGCGGATGGGTCGCGTGCGGTCTGGCATATCAAAGAACTCCTTTCACTTTACAACGGACATTTTTAAGTCAAAACGCAGGGATCAAAATGAGAAATTTTCAAAAAATATGCGCCCCTGCTTTTGCGAAAGCGGGAGCGCGTTGTATCTGCGGATATGAGATTTGAGAGAATAGCAAGCACATCCGGTGTCCGTACACACCGGGAAAATGAGCGTTTCAGCCTTGCAGCCGATACGCCCATTTTGATTTTTGGGAAAGCCCCAAACCCTTGTTTTTTAGGTTGAAGATACTTCCTGAGCTTTTCCGGAAAGTCCTTGCTTTTATTCGCTTTGACGATTATAATTATACTGTGATTTTATAAGCAGACGCAGAACGGAACTGCAACAGGAGTGCTGCCCATGAAGTATTTATCAATCGCGCAAACCGCTGAACGCTGGGGTATCTCCACCCGCCGTATTCAGATTTTGTGCGGCGAGGGGCGTGTCCCCGGTGCGATCCGCATTGGCTCGGTCTGGGGGATTCCAGAGGACGCAGAGAAACCGGCGGACGCAAGAATCAAGAACGGCAAGTATATCAAGAAGAAAATTCATAATTCATAATGCGTAATGCATAATTGTAATCTGTCGAAAATTCTGCATTGTGAATTACGAAATATGCTTTATTTTCAGGAGGAAATCAGCCATGCCAACACTTGAATGGATTGGAAAAAGCAAGGTGATCAATCACCATCAGAAAGTGCCGTTTCGGGTGTTGGAGCGCAAGTACAGCTTTGATGAAAACGGACAGCACAGCGAAGATAACGGCAGTGAAAACATGATCATCCGGGGCGATAATCTGGAAGCCCTGAAAGCGCTGCTGCCCCGGTATGAGGGGCGCGTCAAGTGCATTTACATCGACCCGCCCTACAACACCGGCAACGAGGGCTGGGTCTATAACGATAACGTCAACGACCCCAAGATCAAGAAATGGCTGGGCGAGGTCGTCGGCAAAGAGGGCGAGGACTTGACCCGCCACGACAAGTGGCTGTGCATGATGTATCCGCGCTTGAAGCTGCTGCAAAAGCTGCTGGCGGATGATGGATGCTTAATTATAAGCATCAGCTACCATGAACTACATAATCTTGTAAATCTCTTGCGAGAGATTTTTGGGACAAAGCAGATTGTGACTGTCACAGTACAAACTTCTGGTGGGAAACCATCAGGCGGTTTTAACTATGTGCAAGAGTATCTGGTTTTTGTTGTGCCTGCGGACTTTCACGCAAACGCACTTGATTTTTGTGGCGGGAATAACAGAACGCCATTCGAGGGGCTTACACTGAGTACGTTCGACAAGACACAACGTCCAAATCAGACATATCCAATTTTTATAGACGAAAATGGTGTATTTGCTGGTGTAGGAAAATCATTACAAGAGCAAATTGATGACGGCTCATACACCGGAGAGAAAGCTGATTTTCCATATGACTACTCTATCGCTCCACAAGGGAAAGTTGCCGTTTGGCCCGTAACAGCAAAAGGCAAGCAGTGTGTCTGGCGGCAGATTTCAGGACGATTACAAGCGGATTGGGAAAAAGGCTATATAAAAATCTCAAAAAACAAAAGCGGGAGCAATCAGAACCAATACAGTGTCCAGTATTTGCCAAGCGGAGTTATCAAGAAAATCAAAGACGGCGAGTTGGAAGTTTTAGGGCATGAAGATGGTGTTCCGACGTTGTTATTTGGAGAAAATCAGACCGTAGGCGGACAGGTTCCTACGATATGGGCTGAAAAAGCATTTTTCACTGTTAACGGAACGCAAACGCTTAAAAACATTTTTCCTGAATCGCCCAAAACGTTCGACTATCCGAAATCGGTTGCACTGATTGAAAGCGTGGTTCAAGCAATCACAAAAGATGCCGATATTATCCTTGATTCCTTCGCCGGTTCCGGCACCACCGCCCATGCGGTGCTGAACATGAACAAAGCGGACGGCGGACACCGCAAGTTTATTCTTGTCGAGATGATGGACTACGCCGACAGCATCACCGCCGAGCGCGTGAAGCGCGTTATCAAGGGCTACGGTGAGGGTAAAAACGCCGTGGAGGGCACAGGCGGCAATTTCAGCTTCTATGATCTTGGCGAACCGCTGCTTATGGGCGATTGCCTGAACGAAGCGGTTGCCCCGGAGAAAATCCGCGAATACATCTGGTTCATGGAAACAAAGCAGCCCTACGCCCCGCCCAGCGGCGGAAATCCCTATTACCTCGGCAAGCACAACAGCACAGGCTATTACTTCTACTACGAGCCGCAGTGCGTGACGGTGCTGGACTATGCGTTCCTCTCCACCATTACGGAAAAAGCCGACGGAACGGTGATTTACGCCGACCGCTGCTCCATCAGTGAGGACAAGCTGGCAAAAATGGGCGTTACATTCAAGAAAATACCGAGAGATATTAGCAGACTGTAAGGGGTGTTCGCTGTATGGAACTGAAATCTTATCAGAAAAAAGTGATAGCGGACCTGACCCGCTATCTGGAACTGTTGAACGAAACGCAGAACTATATGACAGCGTTTGAGCAGTTCTGGCGGGAAAAGAGCGCACCGGCTTTAGGGCGATACCAAAACGTGATACCCGGTGTTCCAAATCTCTGCTTCAAGGTACCGACAGGCGGCGGCAAAACCTTCATTGCCTGCAACGCCGTTCGCCCTATCTTTGACGCGCTCCCCGCTACCAAGACAAAGGCGGTCGTGTGGCTTGTTCCATCGGACGCGATTCTGACACAGACGGCGAAAGCCCTGAAAGACACCTCCCATCCCTACCGCCAAAAAATCGACGTGGATTTCGGCGGGCGTGTGGAGGTCTACACCAAGCAGGAGCTTTTGAACGGTCAGAACTTCAACCCCACGGCCGTAACGGAGCAGTTGTCGGTTATGGTGCTGTCCTATGATTCCTTCCGCGGTCGCGGTAAGGAGGGCTTGAAAGCCTATCAGGAAAACAGCAATCTTGCCGCGTTTGCAAAGGTGCTGGGCAAGCCCGACAGCCCCATTGAAAAAGCGGACGAAACCGCTCTGTTCCAGATCATCAACCAGCTTAACCCGCTTGTCATCGTGGACGAGAGCCACCATGCCCGGTCGGAATTGAGCCTTGAAATGCTGGAAAACTTCAATCCCTGCTTTGTGCTGGATTTGACCGCCACACCGAAAAAGGAGAGCAATATCATCTCCTATGTGGACGCGGTGCAGCTGAAAAACGAACACATGGTCAAGCTGCCGGTGATCGTCTATAACCGGGACAGCCAAGCCGAGGTACTGACTGATGCAATCGACCTGCGGAACAAGCTGGAAGAAATCGCAAACGCGGAGTACGCCAAGACGGGTAAATATATCCGTCCTATCGCGCTGTTTCAGGCACAGCCGAAGGGCAAGGAGGACGCGACCACCTTTGAAAAACTGCGGGACAAGCTGGTGGACGCCGGGATTCCTGCCGATCAAATTGCCATTCGTACCGCCGATGTGAACGAGCTGAAAAATGTGGAGTTGATGTCCCCAAACTGCCCGATCCGATATATTATCACGGTCAATGCGCTGAAAGAGGGCTGGGACTGCCCCTTTGCCTATATTCTTGCGTCCCTTGCCAATAAGACAAGTCAAGTTGACGTGGAGCAGATTTTGGGACGGATTCTCCGTCTGCCCCATACGAGCCAGCATACGCAAAGCGCACTCAATATGTCCTATGTGCTGACTTCCTCCAACGACTTCAACAACACCGTGGCGCATATCGTCAAGGGCTTGAACAGCGCAGGTTTCAGCGATAAGGACTATCGGATCGGGGAGTCCGCAAAACCGCAGATTCCCGAACAGCCAGCAGAACAAATTACGCTGCCTGACCCGCAAGGAGTTTCCGAACTGGAAACCGCAGAGGACGATTTTTCGGGGCTGGATGGGAAATTGATCGGGGCAGAGTTGGAGCGGCGCAGAGAACAGGCGCAAACGCCTGAAACTGCCCCGAAGGCCGACACCATGCTGGACGCTGCCGCAGAGGTCGAAAAGGCATATACAGATGCAATTCAGCAGACCGGCAATGACCCGGTGATGGACAATCTTCCGTGGGAGGTGCGGGATAAAGTGAAATCATTTGGGGTAAACCCGCAGTTCCGGGAGGATATTGAAACGCTGCAAATCCCGCAGTTTTTCCTGAAAATCGAGCAATCTCTGTTTACGGACGGCTCTTTTGAACTGCTGGACAAGGAAATGCTGGCAGAGGGCTTTACCCTCAAGGGCAAAGCATACGACATTGATTTTGCCGCCGCAGACGATGAAATCCGCGAAATCGACGTGCGGGAGCAGGACGGCGGTTTGCCGAAGGTGTTCAAGATGGAGAGCGCCGAGCAGCGGTATTTCAAGGAGTGGTTCAACAATCTGCCGCAGGAAAGCCGGGTGCGCCAATGCAAGGACATGATGTTCAAGCAGCTTAACAAACTGAACATGGTGGACGCTGCCGAGCTGAAAGCCTACATAGACCGCATTGTGGACGATATGGACAAGGCGCAGCTCGCCGCCATGGAGAAAGCGCCGTTGGGCTATGCGGCGAAGATCCGTGACAAGATTGAAACGCTGCTGGAAGCCCACTATCGGGAAATTTTTGAAAAGTGGCTGGAAACGGAGCGCATTGTCTGCAAGCCCTCGTTCCGCCTGCCCCTCGCAATCCATCCCACCACCCATACTGACATATACGCCCGTTCGCTGTACACGGCGGAGGACGGCGACATGAACAAACTGGAACAAAAGCTGGTCGTAGAGCTGACCGCCCTGCCAAATGTCCGTTGGTGGCATCGGAATATTGCCAGACAGGGCTTTTCAATCAACGGCTTTATCAAGCATTACCCGGATATTCTGATTATGACCCAAAGCGGCAAGCTCATCTGCGCGGAAACCAAGGGCGACCACCTGAAAAACGGTGACAGCCGGGAGAAAATCGCACTCGGTCAGGCGTGGCGTACAGCAGCAGGCAAGGATTTCCGCTATTACATGGTATTTGAGAATGAGGAAAACCTCTTGCCGGGTGCAATGAGCATGAGCCAGTTTATCGACACGGTAAAGGCGCTGTAAGGGAGGTGCGTGCTTTGAAACTGCCGTATGAGAACGAACTGTATGAGCTGCGAAAGTGGATAGACTTTACAAATGCAAACTTGCATATGCAGTTTCTCCACACGCCTCAGGAAATTCAGCGCGTTTACCAATGGATCAATGCAATTACGAGAGGAATCCAAGCAGACTATCCTTTTTATGCGACTACGCTCCCCTGTGTTGCAAATATACTTTTTCAGCAAAACGAAGTGGGTGCTATTTTCCTGAATCCTGCGGCATTTGGCGAGTTGGTGGTAATTGTTCGCCATATCAAAGCAGAACCCGTTGTTGTCCAGTTCTGGTCAGAGATACACCCGCGGATTGTGAATGTTTCCCGTGAGTTATTTGTAGATGGTCATTGTTCAGCTGCGGCAGAAAAGGCAATTAAAGAAGTGGAATCACGTCTGCGCGAAAAGTTTTCAGAGTTAAAACCTGGCGCAGCAGTTCCCTCAAAGATCGGCGATGTGATTGGCGCACTTATGAGCGAGAACGGCGCTTTCAAATTCTGTGACACAACTACTACCAGTGGCAGGGACTACCGACATGGAATCCAATCTCTGTTTGAAGGAATCATGGCAGCCTATCGCAATCCTGCGGCTCATGCTAATCTTCAATATGAAAAACGTGAGGCTATGGAGCAAATAATGCTGGCAAGCCAGCTGATGTATGTGTTAGACAAGCCGCAATTATAAGGAGAATCTATGGATTTTAGAAAACTTCCATCTAATTCTGAAGGGTTACTGTTAAAGCTGGTCTGTTCAGAAAACCCTACGCAGGTATTGCGGAAACAATACAACGGGCTTTCTACGCAACAAGAGCAAGAACTTGACGGTATCATAAGAGAACTAAAAGAACTCGGCTATATTGATGTTAAATGGGCTGATAATGAGCCATACTTTGTCATTCTAAATAATTCTGCAAGAACATATAGTGAACGATTGGCTGAGTATAACACGCATAACCCCACCAATGCAACACAAGGGAAAAAGGAGAAAAATACAATTTTCATAAGCCACCGATCAACTGATAAAGGTATTGCGGATATGCTTGTTGACTTTTTTGCAGGAACCGGAATTTCTAAGGAAGCAGTTTTCTGCTCTTCTCTGCCGGGCAACGACATAAATGAACGCATTTCTGATGAAGTCAGATCTGCGCTGAAAAGCAGCGCAGTTAACATTGCGATTCTTTCGCATGATTATTATCAGAGTGCCTATTGCCTGAATGAAGCGGGAGTGCTTTGGTATGAGGACGTTCCTGTAATTCCAGTTGCCTTGCCGGAAATTAATTCGGGCAACATGTACGGATTCCTAAATAACGAATATAAGTTAAGGCGGTTGGATTCCGATACAGATATTTCGTACATTTATGATACTGTGAGCGAAGCGGTATCGGCTCCGCACACAAAAGCCAGTCTTATCACATACGAGAATAATAAACTTAGAACAAGGTATGCAGAATATTTGAAAGTGAGAGAATTGCCCCCGGGTGGTTCTGATATTTCTATCGCAGATACTATTGCAGAAATAACCACGGACGATGAACGAATCGTGCTATACTACATACTTCATGAAAATGTTCGAAAAGTCTCTAAATCTACTATTTCAAGTTGGTTAAACAAATGCGAAATCCGTGGCGTAAATGTCGATAACGCGTTTGATCTGCTGTCATCTTTTGATAACGGGGCTTTGAATAACGATACTCTGGAGTTTGGCATCGACACTTTCCGCAAATACTCTGCAAACGTAGCACGGGTGCTTCCACCACTTAAAAAATGCGTGGATCAGCATATTGAATTAGCCGTCAACATATTCAAAAAAATCTGGTCAGATGACACGCTTGATATTAATATACGGCTGTTTGTTGCTTATATCGTGGAAGAGAGAATGCGCACGTTTGGTGACCGTTGGATGGCAGAAGGAGAAATCGAAAATATAAGGCAGTGGGAGAGCAAAAACACACTTGATTCCACACTTTCAAATAACTATGGAAGCTGCCTTGAATTTTTTGTTCAAAATGAGCTTGTATATGCAAGCAGTTGGACAAGCTATGGAAATCCGCGAGAGTATACTTTATTCCCTTCTCTACAGGAGCTCCTTTTTAATTGTCCCCATAAGATTATGGAGGAATTACAAAAAGTCAAAGATGCCTATCATTTAGATTTTCCATTTTGAGTTTTAAGAAGCCCGGCATCGCGCCATTTGACGTGATGCCGGGCTTCCTGTTCAGTTCCATTCCTCCGCCAAGAGGAAATCGCGGATATTCCGGTGTTTGATCCCGTTTCGGCTCATGTCGAACTCATCGAGGGAAACAACGTACTTCGGGAAGTTGTCGCGGATGCTATCATACGCGCCGAACTCGCGGTTGACTGTTTCTTCCGATGCCAGAAGATAAGTGACCTGAACATACAGCTTTTCGCCGCGCTTGTCACATACAAAATCAATTTCCTTATCGCCCGTCCTGCCGACAGTCACCTCATAGCCCCGGCGCAGCAGCTCCAGATAGACGATGTTTTCCAAAATGAGGTTGATGTCCCGCATATTGCCGCCGAAGACCGCCTCGCGGATTCCGTGATCGGCAATATAATACTTCTCGTTGGAGGCAAGGATCTGTTTGCCCTGCAAGTCCTCCCGCTTCACCTGATAGAACAGGTACGCCTCGCAGCAGTATTTGATATAGTTCAGAATTGTTTCCGGGGCAACGGTGCGCTGCTCGTTTTTCAGGAACTTTGCAAGAGAGGTCGCCGAGAAGGTCGTTCCCACATTGGCGATCACATAGGCAATGATCCGTTCCAGCAGGTCAACGTCACGGATTTTATTTCGCTTCACGATGTCCTTGAGCTGGACAGAGTTGAACAGATCGTGAAGATATTGCTTGGACGGCGCATCCGCATAGCGGAGGTTTGCGAGATAGGGCATCCCTCCGGCAAGCAGGTACTTTTGGAAACACTGCTGAATGGACGCATCAGGACTGATCGAGCGGTACAGCTCCATGAACTCTCCGAATGAGAACGGATAGATCACAAACTCCACATACCGTCCGCCCAAATAGGTTGCAAGCTCACCAGACAGCAGCTTTGCATTGGAGCCGGTGATATAGATGTCGCAATCCAGCGAAACGCGGAAAGAATTGATGCACTTTTCCCAGTCCTTGACCTCCTGAATCTCATCAAAAAACAGATAGACCTTGCCGTCGATCTCCTTGGCGCGTTTGGTGATCTCATCATGCAGCGCCTGCGCGGTTTGCAGATGGGAGTAGCTCATATCCTCAAAGTTGATGGCGATAAACTGTGTTGGGCTGACGCCGGACTCCGTGAGTTCCTGCTGGATCAGCTCCAACATGACCGACTTTCCGCAGCGGCGGATACCGGTCATGACCTTGACTAGCTCCGTCCCGATAAACGGACGGATGCGGCTCATATACAGTTCGCGTTTGATCATAAAACTTCACTCTCCTTCCGTGGCCGACCACAGTATATCACACTTACGATTGAAACTCAATGGAGAAATTGCAAAACCAAAAGTTATAACTGATAAAATACTGAATTCGACAAAAGATTTCAGATAAGGCTCAACTATTTAAGCGAAGCCCTGCAAAGGGAGGGTTTCACCCTTTATTGGCACACAAGATGCCGTTACAGAAAAATGAAACAACCATCGGCATATCCGTTGGACGGTTACCCTGCTCAAGAAAGAGAGGGTACAGATTGAAATCGCTGACACGGTGGTGCTGTACGACCGCCTGCCAAAGAATCCCGAATAACGAACGACGCCCACCAGCTTATGGCGAAAACCATAGGTCGGTGGGCATCGTGTTCTTTATAGGGGCTTAATCTTCCAGCCTACCGTGGTTGCAGCTGAGGGAGAGATAGCGCTCCATCTCCCCTTCCAGCACCATCTGCACATACTCCAAGGGCTTGTTGTACAGCAGCCAGTCCAGTTCAGCCCGCTGCGCTGGGGCGTTGCCGTACTCGTCCTCCACGGCGATGCAGTCGATGGCAACGATGGTGCCATCTTCGAACCGGGCTTCCACCCGGTTGGTGTCCATATTGAAGCGGCAGGAAAGCAGTT
>NZ_JAFREJ010000031.1:0-12478 GCF_017377545.1 Faecalibacterium sp. Marseille-Q4164
CCCCTACAATGAAATTGTCCGAAACCCCTGCCGTAGAACCTTCTGACCAGACCAGAAAAACCGTCCGACACGCCCCGCTCGTTTACCGGGTGGAAGAGATTGCCCAACTGTTGGCGATCTCCAACCGTGCTGCGTACAATCTGTGCAACACCACGAAAGATTTCAAGGTGATCCGCCTCGGTACCAGCATCCGGGTAAGCAAGCAGAGCTTCGATGATTGGTTTGCAGCGGTCTGAGGGAGGGAACATCTATGGCATCTATTATGAAACGTGGCAACACGTATTCCGTCCGATACAACTACAAAGATCATGCTGGCAAGCCCTGCAAGGGCTGGGAAACCTTCAAGACCAAGGCCGAAGCGCAGGAGCGCAAGATCACGGTGGAGAAGGAACTGCTGGACGGCACCTTCCTCGTGCCCGACACCATGACGGTCGAGGAGATGCTGTACAAGTGGATCCCCATTCAGTCCAGCAAACACAAGTGGTCTCCCAAGACCTACACCCAATCTGTGGCGATGGTGCAGAACCTCATCGTGCCGTATATCGGAAAGCGGAAGGTGCAAGACCTCCACACCTACGACATTGAGCAGTTCTACGCCACCCTGAGCCAGACCCCTTGCGGCCAGTACGTTCACGGTGAAAAGCAGGAGCTGACGGAAAATCAGAAGAAGCGGCTGTTATCCAGCACGTCCATTCACGAAGTCCACACGCTCCTGAAAACTGCCTTTTCGTATGCCGTTGACTGGGATCTGATCCACAAATCGCCTACTCCCCGTGAAGCCCCCAAGATCAACACCGAAGAACGCACCATCTGGGATGAGCGCACCATGTTGGCGGCGCTGCAGACCATCGAGAATCCCGCTCTGCATCTGGCTGTGCACATGAGCATGATCCTTTCCTTGCGAGAGGGTGAGATTCTCGGCTTACAGCCGAGTGATCTGGACTTTGACGCAGCAGACGGACGGGGAACCATCTCGGTGAACAAAGCCCTGCAGCGTGCCGACAAGGTCGCATTGTCCAAGATTGACCCCACCCAGATCTACCACACCTTCCCGGACAGACGGGAGGGGAGCAAGTCCTCGCTGATCCTCAAGCGGACTAAGACCAAAAAGTCCAACCGCATCCTGTATATGACCAAGCCCTTGAAAGAGGAGCTTCTGGCATGGCTGGAAAAGATGAAGCAGGACGAGCAGAGCGCCCCGGAAAAGTACAGCAACTGCGGTCAGCTGTTCCGCTTACCAGACGGCTTACCCATTGCACCGGACGTTCTGACGAAGTGGTACCGTATGTGGCGGGCAGAGCACTCGGAGTTTGAGAAGATCGTGTTCCACGGTCTGCGCCATTCCAGTGCCACCTACCAGTTGCTGCAATCTGGCGGTGACTTCAAGTCGGTGCAGGGCAACACCGGCCATGCAACCGCCACCGTCCTGATGGACACCTACGCCCACACGCAGGACAAACCCCGGTTGGAGTTGACCGAGAAGATCGAAGCAGACTTCTACACGCAGGATGTGGCCGGTGCAAAGCCGCAGGAACCCCCGGAAAACAAAACGCCGGTGGCAACAAAAATCACGGGTAAAATGATCCTTGAAGCCATCCGGCAGATGGACGCAGAGGAACGCCGCGAGCTGACGCGGGTGCTCTTCGCGTAAAATTCTCTTTTTTGTGCAGCGAAATACACGCTGTGCAAGCGATGCAAAGAGTTCATGGCTTTTTTGTAAAGTGTGCAGGAGATGTGCAAAAGTGTGCAGACTCTGCCAGAAAAACAAAAAAGCCATGAAATCTCTCGATTTCACGGCATTTTCTGGTGCGATGGAAGGGACTCGAACCCCCGGCCTACTGATTCGTAGTCAGTCACTCTATCCAGCTGAGCTACCAACGCATACGTTCCGGTCGGAACAAGATGTATTTTATCACGCAGGGCGGGGTTTGTCAACAGTTTTTTGCAGATTTTTTGATTTTATTTTCGTTTTTTATTTTTCCACGCAGAAAAGTACGTCTTTTCGTTTTTTCAATATTTTCCGTGCGGACCTCAGGCTTCCTCTGCCAAACGCTCGGCGATGCGGACACCGGTAGGCGTTGCAGCAAGGCCGCCCTGGCCGGTCTCCCGCAGATCGGGGGAGAGCAGACTGCCCACGCGGCCCATGGCATCGATGACTTCATCGCAGGGGATGGCGTAATCCACCCCCGCAAGCGCCATATTGGCGCAGGAAACGGCGTTCACGGCACCAACAACATTGCGCTTGATGCAGGGCACCTCCACCAGACCGGCCACAGGGTCGCAGACCAGGCCCAGCAGGTTGCCCAGTGCCATAGCGGCAGCGGCGGCGCACTGCTCCGGCGTGCCGCCCTTCAGGTGGCAGAGGGCGGCGGCGGCCATGGCGCTGGCGGCTCCCACCTCAGCCTGACAGCCACCCTCGGCACCGGCCAGAGTGGCCCGGGCGGCGATGACCTGCCCGAAGCCTGCGGCCACATAGAGGGCATCACAGATGGCTTCTTCATCGGCCTCGCCTGCACGGGCAAGGGGAAGCAGCACCGCCGGTAGCACACCGCAGCTGCCCGCTGTGGGGGCAGCAACGATCCGTTTCATGCAGGCGTTGCACTCAGCGGTCTTGAGGGCTTCGGCGGTCACTTCAGCAAGGTAATCCCCGCCATAGCTTCTGCCCGCCTGATGGGCCTGTTCCACCTTGGCGGCATCGCCGCCGGACAGGCCGCTGCGGCTGCGCTGGGCAGGGTCATAATCCCGGCTGGTGGCCTCCATCACATGCCACAGGTGGAGCATGGCATGGCGGCTGGCCTCTTCGGTCAGGCGGCTCTCGGCCAGATCACTGCGCAGGATGGCCTCGGCAAGGGAGAGGTTCTGGCTGCGGGCAGCGGCCAGCATTTCTTCACAGGATAAAAAGGACATGGTCATTCCTCCGCGTCTTCTTCGGGCTCGTCGATGTTCAGGCAGGTCACCTTCAGGATGCCGGGCAGGGTCGCCAGCTTCTGTTCCAGCGGGTGGGGGATGTGGGAATCGCACTCCAGCACCATAACGGCATAGCCGCCGGTCCCTGCGCGGAACACCTGCATCGATGCAACGTTGATCCTGCGCACGGCAAGGCAGGTGGTCACCTCGGCGATGCAGCCGGGGGTGTCCTCATTGTGAATGATCAGGGTGTTGCTGTCGCCGCCGAAATCGGCAGGCACACCGTCGATCTCGGTCACGCGGATGCGCCCGCCGCCCACCGAAGCGGCTTTCATGGAAAGCACCCGCCCCTCCCGGCCTGTCAGGGTGAGAACAGCGGTATTGGGGTGCGCAGAGCGCAATTCCACCGGATGAATCCGGAATGCCATGCCCTGCTCTGCGGCCAGGGCAAAGCTGTCGGGCAGGCGGGGATCATCGGGCCGCAGGCCAAGCAGGCCGGCGACCAGGGCTTTATCCGTGCCATGTCCCTTTCCGGTGGTGGCAAAACTGCCGTACAGGCCGATATCCGCCTGCACCGGGATCTCACCCAGAAGCTTCTGGGCCGTGTAGCCGATCCGGGCGGCACCCGCTGTATGGCTGGAAGAGGGGCCGATCATAACCGGCCCGAGAACGTCAAACAAGCGCATCCGATGCACATCCTTTCGTGCTCCGCCGGGCAAAAATCGCCCGCTTCGCACTTTTTTCTCTCTTTTATTATACCGCTTTTGCCCCACTTGTGCTATAATAACTTTATTAATGTTTGAAATCGCTCCTTTGGGGGCAACACGGAGGTTGGATTCCTATGAAACTGGTAAGCGTGGAAACTCCCGAAAAGAGTGTCTGCAAGATGACCTTCAGCGCAACAGCTGAGGAGCTGGAGGCCGCATCCAATGCGGTGTATGAGCGCACCCGCGCCAGCTACACCATCAAGGGCTTTGCCAAGGGCGAGGCCGACCGTGCTCAGATCGAGGCCGACCGCGGCGAGCACACATTCTGGTATGATGCCATCAACGACCTGATGGATCGCGATGTTCCTGCCCTGTACGAGGCCGCCATGGCCGAGCACGGCTTCAAGGCGGTGGATGAGCCCAGCTATGACCTGGTCAGCGTCAAAAAGGACGAGGGCTTTGTAGCCACCGCCACCACCCCGCTGCAGCCGGAGCTGAACCTGACCCAGACCACCGGCTTCCATGTGGAGTGCGTGACCCCCGCCGTCACCGACAAAGAGATCGATGCCGTGCTGGAGCGCCGCCGCAATGCTGCTGCCGAGCTGGTGCCCCACAAGGGCCCGGCCGTCAAGGGCAACATCGTTCACATCGATTACGAGGGCCTGCTGGACGGCAAGCCCTTCCAGGGCGGTTCCGCACAGAACCAGCCCCTGCAGCTGGGCAGCGGCCGGATGATCCCGGGTTTTGAGGACGGCATTCTGGGCCACAAGGGCGGCGAGGAATTCGAGATCAACGTCACCTTCCCGGTACGCTATCACGTCAAGGACCTGGCCGGAAAGCCCGTTGTCTTTAAGATCAAGCTGATCGATGTCTGCGTCCGCCAGCTGCCCGCCCTGAACAGCGATTTTGCCAAGAAGGTGGGCAAGGTGGACACCATGGAAGCGTTCCGGGAGCAGGTGCGCAAGCAGCTGCACGACGGCAAGCACGCCAGCGCCCTGAACCGCGCAAAGGATCAGGTGCTGACCCAGCTGGCCTCTGCCGCTGAGGGCGAGCTCCCCAGCGTTCTGGTGGAAAGCACCTATCAGCAGGAGATGCAGAACATCCAGCAGCAGCTCCAGATGCAGCGCATGAGCCTGGACCGCTACCTGAGCCAGATCCACCAGACCCGCGAGAACTTCACGGCCAACGTTCACGCCGCCGCCGAGAAGAACACCCGCGCCCGGATGGCTCTGCTGCAGGTCGCCCAGAACGAGGGTCTGGTGCCCACCGATGAGGAGATCACCAAGAACCTGCAGGAGCGCGCCGACCGCACCAAGAAAACGCTGGAAGAGGTCAAGGCCAACGCCAACATCCCCGCCATGCAGCGCAGCGAGGCCATCCGCCGCGCCGCCGACTGGGTGATCGAACACTCCACCATCGAAGAAAAGTAATTTCCCAAAAGTACAACAAAAAGAGCCTGTCTCCAAGGAATTTCGGGAGACAGGCTCTTTTCTTTTGCAGTTTATTTTGTCAGAAGATTGAAGCCCATGACCACGATACCCAGCACGACCAGAACGATGCCGGTTGCACGGTTCAGGGTCTTGGCATCGGCCTTATTGGCAAAGACAGCGGCGATGCGGGCCCACAGCAGGGTGAACAGAACGCAGAGGATGAACACGGTCCAGTCCGGTGCGCCGCCGATGGTAAAGTGGGAGACCGCGCCGGTCAGGGCGGTGAAGGTCATAATGAACACGCTGGTGCCCACGGCAGTCTTGAGCTCGTAGCCCAGCACACTGGTCAGGATGAGCAGCATCATCATACCGCCGCCGGCACCAATGAAGCCGCAGATCATCCCGATGACCACACCGCAGACGATAGACTGGAAGGCACGCTTCTTAGCAGAGACCCCCTGCATGGCTTCTTTGGTGGTCATAACGGGCTTGACGATGAATTTAATGCCCAGCAGGAACGTCATAAACACCGAGAAGCTGCCCATGGTGGTGGAAGGCACCAGGCTTGCCACCCAGCTGCCCACCACGGTGAACAGCAGCACACTGGCCATCATAATCAGGCCGTTCTTGATATCCAGGTTTTTGTTTTTGTGGTAGGTGTAGGCAGACACCGCACTGGCCAGCACATCCGAGGAAAGGGCAATGCCGACTGCCATATAGGGGTCCATCCCCAGGAAGGTGATGAGCATCGGGCTGATGACAGCGGCGGCGCTCATGCCCGCAAAGCCGGTGCCCAGGCCCGCGCCCATCCCGGCAAAAAAGGTAACGATGATGGTAAACAGCAGATTCATCTTATTCTTCTCCTTCTAGGATCGCATCCAGATTTTCGTTCATCGTATCGATGACCTCAAAAAATATCTCGAGTTTTTCTTCCTCCAGCCCTGCCATCAGGCGGCGGATGAAATCGTCCTGCATCCTGCGGCCCTGTTCGATGATGGACTGCGCCTTTTCGGTGCAGGCAAGCTCCGTTTTGCGGCGGTCACCCGGCACCGGGCGGCGCTCCAGAAAGCCCTCCTGCACCAGCTTGTCCACATTCACCGAGACAAGGTTCGCCTTGATGTGGCGCACCTCCACGATATCGCTGGCGGTCGTGTAGCTGGGGTTGTTGGCAAGGAACATCAGGATATCAAACGCTGTCTGCGGCAGATGCAGCTTCTGGCACAGCGGCTTGCAGACGGCGCTGTACACAAGGCCCGTCTTGTTGGCAAATTCCACACTGGGGTTCAGCTCACGCATTGCTCGCCCTTCTTTCTCTCTTTTTGAATTGTTCATTTTTGAAGTATTTTAGCATAAGAAATCTCTGTTGTCAAGGGCAGGCAGCGTAAAATCTCCTGCTCCATATATTTTGTCCAACGCAAAAAGCCCGCACCATGAAAATTTTCACGGTACGGGCTTTTGATATGCTTCAGGACAGGGTCACAGCACTGCCACGGCAAGGAACCGCACAACGAGCGCGGCAAGCCATGCCACAACGCACTGGTTTACGACCATAACAGTGGCCCAGCGGCCGCCCATCTCCCGCTTGACCGATGCCACAGCGGCGATGCATGGGGTGTAGAGCAGGCAGAACACCAGCAGGGGAGCCGCTGCCGCCGGGCTGAGCGCCGCGCCCAGTGCGGCAGAGGAGCCATACAGGATGGTAAGGGTGGAAACAACGCTCTCCTTTGCCATAAAGCCGGTGATCAGCGCCGTGGATACCCGCCAGTCGCCAAAGCCCAGCGGTGCGAACAACGGCGCGATGCCGCTGGCGATCCAGGCCAGGATGCTCTCCTGCGGGTCTGCGGTCAGGCTGAGCTGGAAGTCAAAGTTCTGCAGGAACCAGATGATGATGGTTGCCAGGAAGATGACCGTAAAGGCACGCTCGAGGAAATCCCGGGCCTTTTCCCAGAGCAGCTGGGCCACATTTTTCAGGCCGGGCAGGCGGTAGTTGGGCAGCTCCATAACAAAGGGCACGGCCTCGCCTTTGAACAGCGTTCCCTTGAGCAGAAAGGCCATACCAATGCCCACAAGGATGCCCAGGAAATACAGGCCCACCATGACCAGTGCGGCGTACTCCGGGAAGAAGGTCACCGCAAACAGGCTGTAGATCGGGAGCTTGGCCGAGCAGCTCATAAAGGGCGTGAGCAGGATGGTCATTTTTCGGTCCCGCTCCGAGGGCAGCGTGCGGCTTGCCATCACGCCGGGAACCGTGCAGCCAAAGCCGATGAGCATGGGCACGATGCTGCGGCCCGAAAGACCGATGCGCCGCAGCAGCTTGTCCATCACAAAGGCCACGCGGGCCATATAGCCGGTATCCTCCAGCAGGGAAAGGAAGAAGAACAGGGTCACGATGATGGGCAGGAAGCTCAGCACACTGCCCACACCGGTAAAGATGCCGTCGATCACCAGCGAATGCACTGCATCGTTGACGTTCCACGCCGTCAGGGCATTGTCCACAAGGATCGTCAGGTTCTCAATGCCCAGTTCCAGCAGGCCTTGCAGCCCTGCGCCGATCACGCCAAAGGTCAGATAGAACACCAGCGCCATAATGCCAACGAACGCCGGGATCGCCGTGTACTTTCCGGTGAGGAAGCGGTCGATCCTTGCGCTGCGCAGCTGCTCCTTGCTCTGGTGGGGCTTTACCACGGTCTGATTCACCAGCTGATGGATAAAGTGGAACCGCATGTCTGCAATGGCGGCGGCGCGGTCCAGGCCGCGTTCCTGCTCCATCTGCAGGATGATATGCTCGATCATCTCTTTTTCGTTCTGATCCAGCTTCAGGGCCTCCTCAATGCGGGGGTCGCCCTCCACCAGCTTTGTGGCGGCAAAGCGCACCGGGATCCCCGCCGCCCGGGCGTGGTCCTCGATGAGATGGATGATGCCGTGGATGCAGCGGTGAACCGCACCGCCGTGGTCATCCTCGCCGCAGAAGTCCATCCGGCCCGGGCGCTCCTGATACTTTGCCACATGGATGGCGTGATCCACCAGCTCATCCACGCCCTCGTTCTTGGCGGCGGAAATGGGGACCACCGGGATGCCCAGCATCGCTTCCATCTCGTTGATGTTGATGGTGCCGCCGTTGCCGCGCACCTCATCCATCATATTCAGTGCCAGCACCATGGGGGTGTCCAGCTCCATCAGCTGCATCGTTAAGTACAGGTTGCGCTCGATATTGGTGGCATCCACGATATTGATGATGCCCGTGGGCTTTTCGCCAATGATGAACTGCCGGGTCACGATCTCCTCGCTGGAATAGGGCGACATGGAGTAGATGCCGGGCAGGTCGGTGACTTCGGTATCGGGGTGTTCCCGGATGGCACCGCTCTTGCGGTCCACCGTCACGCCCGGAAAGTTGCCCACATGCTGGTTGGAGCCGGTGAGCTGGTTGAACAGGGTCGTTTTGCCGCAGTTCTGATTTCCGGCCAGCGCAAATGTCAGCACCGTTCCATCCGGCAGCGGGTGTTCGCCCTTTTTGGTGTGGTAGCGGCCGCCCTCGCCCAGGCCCGGGTGCTCCACCATCCGGCCGGCCTTCCGTGCCGGGGCCGCTGCGGGTGCTTCCGCCGGGGTGATCTCGATCCGTGCCGCATCGTCCAGCCGCAGGGTCAGCTCATAGCCGTGGATCTGCAGCTCCATGGGGTCCCCCATGGGCGCAAATTTCACCAGCGTGACCTTCTCGCCGGGGATCAGCCCCATATCCAGAAAATGCTGGCGGAGTTCTCCCGTTCCGCCCACTGTATCGATCACGGCACTTTCGCCGATCTTCAGTTCCTTTAATGTCATGGCAGATGCCTTTCCTTCGACAAAATGTTAGTGTATGTGAACAGTCTTAATATATGCTAACTCAAAGGCATTGTCAAGGCAGGAAGCGGCAAAAATTCTCGCCTGTCCCCGCTGTTTTTTGTAGAAATCTTTCTCCTGTTCCGGCAGATTTCCGGGCAAAAGAAAACGCACCCCTGAATTTTCACGTTCAAAGGTGCGTTTTGAGAACAGTTCTGTTTACTTCACGGTGTGATAGCCGTCGGGGTTGTTCTTCTGCCAGTTCCAGCTGTCGGCACACATCTCCTCGATGCCGTACTCAGCCACCCAGCCCAGCTCATTCTTGGCCTTGGTGGGATCGGCATAGCACTCGGCGATATCGCCGGGACGGCGGGGATCGATCACATAGGGGAGCTTCTTGCCGCAGGCCTTCTCAAAGGCATGGATGACATCCAGCACGCTGTAGCCGTGGCCGGTACCCAGATTGCAGATGAACAGGCCGCAGTTGGTCTGCAGCTTCTTGATGGCGCAGACATGGCCCCGGGCCAGGTCAACCACATGGATGTAATCGCGCACGCCGGTGCCGTCGGGGGTGGGGTAGTCGTTGCCAAAGACGTGCACCTTTTCCAGCTTGCCCACGGCCACCTTGGCGATGTAGGGCATCAGGTTGTTGGGGATGCCGTTGGGGTCCTCGCCGATCAGGCCGGACTTGTGGGCACCGATGGGGTTGAAGTAACGGAGCAGGGCCACGTTCAGGGTGGGGTCAGCCTTGCAGACATCGGTCAGGATGCGCTCGGTAAAGGCCTTGGTGGTGCCGTAGGGGTTGGTGGTGGCACCCACGGGGAAGTCCTCGGTGATGGGCACGCTGGCGGGGTCGCCGTAGACGGTGGCGGAGGAGCTGAACACGAAGTTGCGGCAGTTGTGGCGGCGCATCACGTCCAGAATGACCAGCGTGCAGTTGAGGTTGTTATAGTAGTACTCGATGGGCTTGGAAACGCTCTCGCCCACAGCCTTATAGGCGGCAAACTGGATGACGGCATCGATATCGGGGCACTCGGTGAAGATCTTCTCCACGTCCTCGTGCTTTGTCATATCGGCCTGATAGAACCGGAAGTCCTTGCCGGTGATCTGCTTGACCCGATCCAGCACCACGGGGGAAGCGTTGTAATAATTATCTGCCACCACGATGTCAAAGCCAGCGTTCAGCAGTTCGATACAGGTGTGGCTGCCGATATAACCGGCACCGCCGGAAACCAAAATTGCCATAAAAGTACCTCTCTTCTCGTCACCAAAGTTGCTTGCGCGGGGCAGGCCCGCCTTCTGCCACAAGGATACAACGTTTTGGCCGTAGAATCAAGTAACGGGAATTTTATAAGGATGGATTTTTGTTTCCATTTATTTTTCCGCGCATTGATTTGCAAGCGTTTTTTGTGTTTTGCACATGGAGTGATGGAACACTTTGTGCAAATCAGAGAAAAAACCCTCTCATTCAAAGCCTGACGGCTTTGAATGAGAGGGCTGCATTTTACAGTTTCCCGCACTGTTTGCCGGTGAAGAACCGCAGGGTGGTGTTGGCGCGGAACACTTTCCCGGCCCGCAGGGCGGTGGAGGGGAACTCCGGGTGGGAGGGGCTGCAGGGGAAGTGCTGGGTCTCCAGCGCAAAGCCGCCGTATTTCTGCATCGGCACGCCGCCCTTGCCGGGGGCAGGGCAGTCCTGCAGGAAATTGCCGGTGTAGAGCTGCACGCCGGGCTGGGTGGTATAGACCTTCATGCTGATGCCGGTCTTATCGCTGGAAGCCCAGGCGCACAGGCTCTGGCTGGCCCCGCGGCCCCTGTCGATGACAAAGCAGTGGTCATAGCCGCCGCCCACCATGGTGGTCTGGGAAAAGCCGGTGTCGATGTCCCGGCCAATGGGCTTGCCCGCCCGGAAATCCATCGGCGTGCCTGCCACGGGCAGGATATTGCCGGTGGGGCAGGTCTCGTTGTTGCCCTCCAGATAGTGGGACGCATAGATGCGCAGCTTCTGGCCCAGCACATCGCCGCCGCCATCCAGATTGAAGTAGGTGTGGTTGGTCAGGTTGATGATGGTGTCGGCATCAGAGGAGACACGGTAATCCATCCGCAGGGCGTTGTCCTCGGTGAGGATATACCGCACCGAGATCTTCAGATTTCCCGGGAAACCATCCTCTCCATCGGGGCTTTCGGCCTCCAGAAGCAGGGTATCGCCAAAGGCCTTTACCTCATACAGCTTGCGCGGGAAGGTGCCGTGCAGGTGGTTTTTGCCGTTGTTGGCTTCCAGCTGATAGGTCTTGCCGCCCACGTTGAACACGGCATTCTCGATGCGGTTGGCGTACCGGCCCACGAACGCACCGCAGCAGGTACTGCCGGACGATTCAAAGTCCTTGACGTAATCGGCGTAGGTGTCGTGGCCCAGCACCACATCCACCAGCCCGCTCTTGGTGGGCACCCAGATATTCTTGATGATACAGCCGTAGTTCAGCACACTGACCGCCAGCCCGCCGGGGTTCGAGATGATGTATTCATTGATCTTTTCGCCGTTTGGGGTCATGCCAAAGGGCTTGGAGAGAAACTGTGCCATAGGGCTCGCCTCCTTTTGTATTTTTTCAGGACAGCACACTCTCTGTTTTATCCTTTATTGTTTTGATTATATCACAATTTTCTCCTTCTGTGTTGGCATTTTTTAAGGGAATCTATCCAATATTTCGAGAGATTTTTTGTAAGTTCTGCCCCATAGGCAGAAAAAAGCCCCGGAGGGCCAGGGGTAGGCGCTCCGGGGCTTGTATTGTCAGATTAGATATTACTGCTTGGGCATTGCAGATGTATCAACTGTAACCTCATAGGTCATTGCAATTGCAGCGTAAGTCTTTCCATTTACAGTCTTAGCTGCAACACCAATTTTCGTAATTTTGATAGACATACCATTTACACTTGCCATCTTATCCAGCAAATCGTGCATAGCATCCGTACCCTGATTCAGACTTCCAATGTTATCCGCAGTAATTTCCATTACTTCATAGGTACCATTGTTCTGCATTTTGCCATCCTTCATCAGAGGTAATGCCATCGTCATAGAACCCTTACCAGTCGAATACACATCTTCCTGGAACTTTTGGGCTTCCTCAGCGGAGTAGGATTTCTTAAAATCAAAAGTGCCCTTCTCGGTGTCAATCAGATCAATCTTGCTCTCAGCGAGTTTCTTCAGATCTGCATCATTTACCTGAATACCAGTAGATGCCTTTACAGAAGCAAAAGTTGCATCCTCAACCTGCTTACCAAAAGAAGGCGTGCTGTCATCGCCGCAAGCGGTGAGCAGTGCCATTGCCATAACGCCGGCCAGCAGAAGAGCGGCCATTTTCTTGAGCATTTTCATTTGTAGAACCTCCAATGTAAAATGATATTTTACCACACAGAAAGCATGCCCCTACACCTTCTGTATTGTGAACTCATTTTACATCTCCCCCCCCCCCCCACCCCCCCGCGGAAGGGGCGCCCCCTCCCAGCGGGGGTCCCCCTAAAGGGTCTTAGCCCCCCGGGGGCGGTTGTGGGGGGGGAAAGGGTGGGTAAACACGCCGATATCATAGTGCCCCCCCGCCACACGGTCCATCATCAGGCCCTGGC
>NZ_JAFREJ010000032.1:0-7097 GCF_017377545.1 Faecalibacterium sp. Marseille-Q4164
GGCAGATCATTGATACCTTTGTCAACTCGGTCTACGTCTTTGATGACCGGGTCGTACTCAATTTCAACTTCACGGACGATGCCAAAATGGTCACTCGTGAAGAGGTTTTAGGTTCGAGTGCTGTGGAGAATGCTCCACTAAAAAAGCACGAGATTTCGGTCTCGTGCTTTTCTTTTGCGGCAGATCCTGCTTCCTGCCGCAAATTGCATCAGATCCCGCCGTTTGCTCAATGAGTATTTCCCGCCGTCCCGTTATACTGGGAGGGAAATGGAATGAAACGATGGAGGAACAGACCATGAAATACGGTGTCATCGATGTGGGTGGCGGCCTGCGGGGCATTTACGGCGCTGGCGTGCTGGACCGCTGCCTGGAGGAGGACCTCCGCTTCGATCTCTGCATCGGCGTTTCGGCGGGCAGCGCCAATATGGCGTCCTATCTGGCAGGCCAGCATGGGCGGAACAAGCCCTTTTACGATGAATACTCCTTCCGCAGGGAGTACATGAGCGTGCACAACCTCATCCACAAGCACTCCTATCTCGATCTGGGCTATGTCTACGGCACCCTCAGCAATGCAGGCGGCGAGAATCCGCTGGATTACGCGGCGCTTGCCCGCAGCCCGGCAGAGCTCTGCGTGGTGGCCGCCAATGCACAGAACGGCGAGGCGCGGTATTTCACCAAGGCAGACCTCCACCCGGACGACTACCGCGTCCTCATGGCGTCCTGCTGCATCCCGGTCATCGACCAGCCCTGCGTCATCGACGGCGTGCCTTATTTTGATGGCGGCCTGGCTGACCCCGTCCCGCTGGAATGGGCCTTTGCCCACGGCTGCGACCGGGTGGCTCTCATCCTGACCAAGCCCATCGGGCTGGTGAGGAGTGATGCCCTGGACGAGCATCTGGCACACCTGTTGCAGTCGCATTACCCCGCTGCAGCCGAGGGGCTGCGCCGCCGGGCAGGGCGGTACAACACGGCTGTCCAGCGGGCGCGGGAGCTGGAGCGGCAGGGCCTTGTCTGCATCATCGCTCCGGACAGCACCGAGGGAATGTCCACCCTGACCAAGAACCGCGCCGGCCTTGAAAAAATGTACGCCAAAGGCAAACAGGATGCCGAAGCACTGGTGCGGTGGATGCAAAACACCAAACAAGATGAATCGGTGGGTACCTGGAGATGAAACCCGTTTACTTCCCTTGACAATATCCGCCCCGGACATTATACATATGATATGTACATACAGACAAAGGAGCCTGGAGCGGTATCGCTCTGGGCTTTTTTGCTTTGGAACAGAAAAAACGGATTTTTTTGCAAAAAACACTTGCAAAGCAGTCTTTCTTGTGGTAAAATAATTGAGCTGTGATTGCGCTGCTATAGCTCAGTTGGTAGAGCGCATCCTTGGTAAGGATGAGGTCTCCAGTTCGAATCTGGATAGCAGCTCCAGCTCAAACCGCCTTGATGGGAAACCGTCAGGGCAGTTTTTTTGCATCCATCGCTCTGCCGTCTGCAGCAGCGCAAGCCTGGCAGCCCCAGTCAAGGGAGCTGGCGCGGAGCGCCTGAGAGGCCCATCAAACAACAAAGCCGCAGGCCTGTTGAGGGCTTGCGGCTTTGCTGTTATGGGAAAGAGGTAAAAGTGTCTGTAAAATGTCGGTTTTAATCAGAAGTCGACCTCAGTGTCGTAGTAGCAGCACTTGAGCAGCTTCTCCATCTCCTCCTGACTGGGCTGGCGGGGATTGGAGCCGGTGCAGGCATCGCCGATGGCGTTCTTTGCGATCTCGGGCAGACGCTCCAGGAACACTTCCTCGGGAACAAAGCCCTGCTCGGTGGGGTAGGAATCGGGGCCGTAGTTCTTGATGCAGTGGGGGATGTTCAGCGCATCGTTCATGCCGCGCAGGTATTCGATGAGCAGCTTGACCTTCTCGTCGTCGTTGGAACCGCCCAGCTTCATCTCGTCAGCGATAACACCATAGCGCTTCTTGGCCTCGGGGTCCTTGGCGTTGAAGGCGATGACCTTGGGCAGATACATGGCGTTGGCAGCACCGTGGATGATGTGTGCGCCGTAGTCGGCAAAGGCAGCACCGGTCTTGTGTGCCATGGAGTGGACGATGCCCAGCAGCGCATTGGAGAATGCCATACCGGCCAGGCACTGTGCGTTGTGCATGGAATCACGCTTGGACATATCGCCATTATAGCTGTCCACCAGATCGCCCTGGATCATCCGGATGGCGAAGATGGCCAGCGGGTCGGTGTAGTCGCAGTGGGCGGTGGAAACATAAGCCTCGATGGCGTGGGTCATTGCATCCATACCGGTGTGGGCAACCAGCTTCTTGGGCATGGTCTCGGCCAGATCGGGATCGACGATGGCGACATCGGGGGTGATCTCAAAGTCAGCGATGGGGTACTTGATGCCCTTCTGATAATCGGTGATGATGGAGAAGGCGGTCACCTCAGTGGCGGTGCCGGAGGTGGAAGAGATGGCGCAGAAGTGGGCCTTGCGGCGGAGCGGCGGAATGCCGAACACCTTGCACATCTCCTCAAAGGTGATCTCAGGGTACTCGTACTTGATCCACATGGCCTTTGCGGCATCAATGGGGGAGCCGCCGCCCATGGCAATGATCCAGTCGGGCTCAAACTTCAGCATGGCCTCTGCGCCGCGCATGACGGTCTCAACAGAGGGATCGGGCTCGATGCCCTCAAACAGCTCCACTTCCATGCCGGCTTCCTTCAGGTAGCCAACAGCGCGGTCAAGGAAGCCGAACCGCTTCATGGAGCCGCCGCCGACACAGATCATGGCCTTTTTGCCGGTAAAGGACTTCAGGGCTTCCAGAGCACCCTTGCCGTGGTACAGATCGCGGGGAAGAGTAAAACGAGCCATAGGAAATACCTCCGATTCAATCAAAACTCTCTGGTCTGTGGATGCTTGACACAAAAATAACCAACTCTCTTACACAAAGTGTACTGCAAACCATCCAAAAGTTCAATTGCCGGAATGTGGAAAAATCAGACCCAATTTTGGGCATTTCGCTGGAAAGGGAAGGCTTTCCGGCCGGAGAAACCGGGAAAATGGCAAACAAAAAACCACCTGAAGCTCTAAGACTTCAAGTGGTTTTTCAATGGAGCTGCTATCCAGATTCGAACTGGAGACCTCATCCTTACCAAGGATGCGCTCTACCAACTGAGCTATAGCAGCAAATGGCGACCCGGATCGGGCTCGAACCGACGACCCCCAGCGTGACAGGCTGGTGCTCTAACCAACTGAGCTACCGGGCCATGATCGCTCAAGTTCGTGCGGCGTTTACCGCCGGAACGTGCCTTATTATACCGGAAGATGGGCGGCTTGTCAAGCGGAAAAAACAAAAAAGCCGCAAAAAAGATGAAAAAGGCGGACTTCTTCAGTCTGCTCACTGCATTCGCAGCCAGCTCCTTCCATGAGGGAGCCTCTTTGCAGGGGCACAAAGGCCCCATCCCAGAGGGGGCTGGCATCGCGCAGCGATGACTGGGGGAGTATGTCTGCGCAAAAACAAAACCTCCGGAACGGCTGCTCCGGAGGTTTGTGGCAGGGGTAGTAAGTCTCGAACTCACGGCACGCGGTTTTGGAGACCGCTGCTCTACCAACTGAGCTATACCCCTAAATCTATGCTGCATTCGCTGAATGCCTGCTTATTATATAAGATTCGGCGCAAAATGTCAAGCATAAATTTTCAGGTCTTGGTGTTGCAGCCGCAGCAGCCGTCCTTGGCGGCGGGCAGGCTCTGGGCCAGCTGCTCCAGAGTGACGCTGTCGATGTACTGGTTGATGACCTCGTCCAGCCCGGCCCAGAACGGCAGGGTGAAGCACTGCTCGGACATGGGGCACTCGTTGGTCTCGCTGCCAAGGCAGGGGATGGGGGCCACGCTGCCCTCAATGGCGCGCAGGATCTCACCGGCGGTGTAGTCGGCGGGGGCCTTGGTCAGCCGGTAGCCGCCCTGGCTGCCGCGCTCGCTTTTCACAAGCCCCACCCGGGCCAGCGGGGTGACGATCTGTTCCAGATATTTCAGGCTCAGGTTCTGCCGCTCGCTGATCTCTTTCAGGGAGACGGTGGTGCCCGGTGCGTAGCGGGCCAGCTCGGCCATCAGCCGCAGGGCGTAGCGGCTCTTTGTGGAAAATTTCATGGTCTACTCTCCTTGTTTCTCCCCTTAGTATACCACGCGGTGCAGGTTTTGCAAAGCGAAAACGCCGGTTTCTCTTGCCGAAACAAAAAACGTCTGTTATCATATAATAGAGAAATTATCGGAACTTGGAGATGAGACAATGGTAGAGAAAATCACTCCGGCCGAAGCCATCCGCCTGCTGGATGCAGGCAAGGCGCAGGCCGTGGATGTCCGGGAGCCGGACGAATTTGCCGTGGGGCATATCCCCGGCGCAAAGCTGCTGCCCCTGGGTGACGTGCTGACCCGCGCGGAGGAGGTCATGCCGGACAAAAACGCCCAGTGGCTGATCTACTGCCGCACCGGCCGCCGCAGTGCCGATGCCGCACAGAAGCTGGAAGCGCAGGGCTACACCGGCCTGCGTGATCTCGGCGGCATCCTGAGCTGGCCGTATGAGATCGAGGGCGATTTTGAGGGGCATTTTTAAAGGAAACTCCCCCAGTCTGCTTCGCAGACAGCCCCCTCTGAGATGGGGCCTGTCCGTGCGGTAAGCCTCCCTCCTAGAGGGAGGTGGCAGCGCACAGCGATGACGGAGGGAGTTTTGTGCAAAAGAAAGGATGTGCACTTATGGCGTTCGACCCGAAAAAGTTTGCCGGAGCCCATTGCGGCTGCCGGTATCAGCAGGACTACCGCCCCACGCTGGGCCGGGACGGCAAAAAGGAATCCGGTACGCTGGAGGTCATCAAATTCTATTATGATGGTGCCATCCGCTTTGAGCAGCACTGCTACGGCGAGGCGGCGACCTTTGTGTTCGGCGTGTGGGCTTCCGGCATGGATGCCGACGGCACCCTCCACTGGGCCCTGCCGGATAAGCGCAAGAGCTATTATGATGAGGAATACCTGCCCAAAAAGCTGGACCGGGTGGACGAAGCGGGCAATCTGTACTTCGATGGCGGCACCTTCCCCTGGAAGCTGGCCGATGATTTTGCCGAGGATCGGCGCTGGGGCTACCCCAAATGGAAGGTGGTTCTGGGAAAGCTGGCCGGAAAAGGCCGCTGAATCTGCCCGGATTGTTACGGATTGATGAATTTCCAGTATTCCTATTGACATGCTAGGGAATGATATGGTATAACATTCCCGTTAAAAGGTATCATAGGCCCGGACGTTCGGTCCGGAAATGCAAAAACGATTTGTCGTTTGCCAGAAAGGATCAATCCCATGGAAACTATGGAGAAAGTGGTTTATCTCGACAATGCCGCCACGACTGCCTGTGCCCCGGAGGTGCTGGCAGTGATGACCCAGGCCCTGAGCGGTGCCTGCGGCAACCCCAGCAGCCATTACAGCGTTGGCTATGAGGCCAAAGAGTTTGTGGACACCGGCCGCGCCCAGGTGGCAAAGGCCATCAACGCGTCTCCGGCGGAGATCTTCTTCACCGGCTGCGGCTCCGAGGCCGACAACTGGGCCGTGAAGGGCACTGCCTTCACCAAGGCCCGCCAGAACAAGAAGCACCTCATCACCAGCGCCTTTGAGCACCACGCCATCATGCACAGCATGGCGGCTCTGGAGCGCATGGGCTTTGAGGTCACTTATATCAAGCCCACCCCGGAAGGTTATATCCGCCCGGAGGATGTGGAGGCGGCCATCCGTCCCGATACCGCGCTGGTCAGCATTATGATGGCCAACAACGAGATCGGCACCATCCAGCCCATCAAGGAAATTACGGAGATCGCCCACAAGCACGGCGTGTGGATGCACACCGATGCGGTGCAGGCCGTTGGCACCATTCCCGTGGATGTCAAGGAGCTGGGCGTGGATATGCTGTCCATGAGCGCCCACAAGTTCAATGGCCCCAAGGGCATGGGTGCACTGTACTGCCGCAAGGGCATCTGGCCCCAGAATCTGATCGACGGCGGCAGCCAGGAGGCCCGCCACCGCGCCGGCACCGAGAACGTGGCCGGTATCGCCGGTATGGGCAAGGCCCTGGAAATGGCCGTCGCCCATCTGGACGAGCGGATGGCCCACGAGAAAGAGCTGCGTGATTACGTCATTGACCGCGTGCTCAAGAACATCCCGGAGGCCCGCCTGAACGGCGGCCTGGAGCACCGCCTGCCTGGCAATGCGAACATCAGCTTCCCGGGCCTGGAGGGCGAGACCATCCTGCTGGATCTGGATATGCACAACATCTGCGCATCCACTGGCTCTGCCTGCAACTCCGACAGCCTGGACCCCAGCCATGTTCTGCTGAGCATCGGCGTGCCGGAGGAGATCGGCCATGGTTCCATGCGGTTCACCTTTGGCCCGCAGAATACCATGGAGGAAGCAAAATATCTGTGCGACGTGCTGGAGGAGGTCATTCCCCGCCGCCGTGCTATGAGTTGTATGTGGCTGCAGGGCCAGAACACCGCCCGCCAGTTCAGCCTGAAGGGAGAAAACTAAGATGGCAAGTATGTATAGCGCAAAGGTCATGGAGCATTTCGCAAACCCGCACAATGTTGGTGAGATCCCCGACGCAAACGGCGTGGGTGAAGTCGGTAACCCCAAGTGCGGCGATATCATGCGCATGTACCTGAAGATCGAGAACAACGTGATCGTTGATGTCAAGTTCCTGACCTTTGGCTGCGGTGCCGCCATTGCCACCAGCAGCATGGCCACCGACCTCATCAAGGGCAAGACCATTGACGAGGCCCTGAAGCTGACCAACAAGGCCGTTGTGGAAGCTCTGGAAGGTCTGCCCCCCATCAAGGTGCACTGCTCTGTGCTGGCCGAGCAGGCGGTCAAGGCCGCTCTGTCCGATTACTACCGCCGTCAGGGCATCGATCCGGAACCCATCGTGGGCAAGCTGGAAGAAGACTGTGACCATTGCAGCGGTGAGAGCTGCAAGGTCTGAGCAGGATCCGCAGAATCATAAAAAGGGGTGGTTCCCGGTAGCAGAGTTCCCATAAAACAGTATTTGCAAAAGCTCCCGAAATGGGGAAGATT
>NZ_JAFREJ010000033.1:0-3377 GCF_017377545.1 Faecalibacterium sp. Marseille-Q4164
TGTTTCCGAATTGTTAAGACGCAAAAATAAGTAGAGAGTTCCACTGCTCATATATGTGAATCGCCGTTTGCCCCGAACGAAGTTCCTGCCCCTGTTTTGCAGCGGCGTTGACTAGAGAGCCGGTATCACGTTCGGTCGGCTCATGAAATTTTCAAGGTGCAATCTTCCCCGGAAAAGAAAAATACCGCCCACGCAGTACAGGCGAAGGATTTTGTCGGGTGAAACAGACGGCAAAATGATCGGGTGTGTTGCGGGGCGGTAAATCTTCGCAGGAAATAAAACCGCACAGAATCGTTTCTTTACAGAAATCTCTGTGGATTTGTTGGGAATGATAACATAAGTACGAATGCGTGTCAACACTTCAGGATAATGAATACATCAGATGAACGAAACACACAAAGTACAAGCGAAAGCAAGGCTGCGTTTTAGAAGAATGTTTTAATTTTCGCAGTTCAGGCGGACTTGGACGGTAAACACACCGTCCTTCTTCTTTGTGTAGAAGTCGCCATGGTTCTCTTGAACGATACGATTTATGTTCTTTAGTCCGTAACCGTGATACTCTCCGATGCGGATGCTGCGAACGGTATCGCTGTATGGATTCTCAAGCCGGTAAAAGAGACTGCGATACTGCTTGCGCAGCTGTAGATGAATGATTCGCTGTTCTGCTGGCAAGTCGCAGCAGGCTTCAATGGCATTGTCAAATGTGTTTCCGATGATGATGCTCAAAGACAACGATGAGATCGTCAGAACTTCAGGAATCGTCACATCCAGTTTGACTTTGATGTTATTCCTTTCCGCAATTCGTAAGTAATAATTCAAAAGAGCATCAACAACAGGATTTCCGACAGCAGAAATATTTGTGGAACGCTCGAAAACATTCGTGGCGGCCTGTGCGATCTTGTGAAGTTCTTCGGTATCACCGTGTTCTGCAACTGCCTGCATCGCCAGAATGTATTTCTTCACATCATGCTGTAGAGAACGGACTTCTTCCTGACGTTCTTTGAGCTGCTGGTAGTATTCCATTTGAAGGTTGTACTGCTGCTCATTGAACTTGACTTTGAATTTTTCTAGCTCATTTTCCCGGAGAGCTTCCACATAGAACACGATCAGGATGTTTATAAGGAGAAGTACAGCCATAAGGCCGACCATATAATCAGGGAAATAATCATCCGCAGCATGATACTGTGCCACATAACAGACCGCGATACTTGCGATTTGAATCGCAATGATCGGCAACAGCCATAGGATACGCAGAGCATTTCCTTTTCGGCTGAAAAAATGTGAGATCAGGACTACGAGTTGAATTTGAATCAGGTTTGAAAAAACAACATAGACCAACCGTGCTGCCCCAGCCTGCATTAGAATGTCGGTATCCGGGATACGCAGCCCAATCAGAAGCATTGCAAGCACTTCCACCAAAGCAATCAGTGTGAAGAAAGCTCCGCTTGCAAAAACCGCCTGCCACGGTCGAACCTCATAGAACAGCAATGCAAGGAAAAATCCGCCAACTAAAAGATAGATCGTGCGCTGCGTCACCCAATCCGGGAATAAACTCAAAGCACACTGCCCAGCAATCAAGAGTGCAACATAGGCATAGAACCACCTTGAGACGGGCTCCTTTTTGGGAAACAGCCGACCGATAAAAAGCAGCAACAGGGCAATGTTGGCAAAGCTCCCTGCAAACTCAACGAAATAATAAAGCATCATCTTCCCAAATAAGCGTTGAAGATCTGATTGAACTCCTGACGCTTCCTCCTGCTGATCGGCAGCTGATGTCCGCTGGAAAGAAAAACAGCGGTTCCCGTAGCGTAAACAATGTGTTCCATGTTGACGAGATAACTTTTGTGTGGTGACACAAAGCACCGTTTGGGAAGCTGCTCCAAGGCTTCAGGAATGCTCATTCGCAATGTAAGGTCTTGCTCCTTGCAGTGAATCAGAACTTTATGTCCGTGGCTTTCCAGAAAGTAAATGTCCGATGTTTCCAAGGACATGGTAACACCATCGTATTCGATCGTGAAATGTTTGGAGTTCAGTTCCTGAAGGACGGCATCCATTGCCGCAGCGAACAGCGTCTGATCCAAAGGTTTGACAAGGTAGCGGAATGCAATGCCATATCCCTGCACAGCGTACTCATGCCGCTTCGTGACAAATACCACCAAAGGATGCTTCTCCATCTGAATCAAAGACTGCGCCAGCTGAAAACCGTTGGATGGCATCTCGATATCGAGAAGAAGCAGATCAAAGGATTTCTTCTGCATTTGCAATTCGCTCAGAAGTTCGTTTCCATCCATGTAAGTTTCAATGTCAAAGCAGCCTTGCACATCGTACTGCTGGACGCTTTGAACAATGCCATCAAGGTCTGATTTCTCATCATCGCAGACTGCAACGTGGTACTTCAGCATTTCGACAACCTCCACAAAATAATGTCCTGCTACTATTATAGACTGTGCAAAGGCTCCTTACAAGTAGCCTGACCTACCACTTTTGTCACCAGAACGACCAGTTTTGCCAAACCTCTTGATTTTGCTGAAATTTATGATACAGTGAAGCAAAAATCAGAAGATAAGGTGGCGCAACTGCAATGTGGGAACGCACGCTGTCTCAAAAATCAGTCCGTCTTTTCTGCGAGCAAAAAGTGATAGATGAAGCAAAGGCGGATGCGTATGTCTATGGGTACGAGTTGCTCATATCATCTGTTGTGAGCGTTCTGCTTGTTGTTTTAATCGCTGTTGTGTGTGGTGATGTGCGGTACGCACTTTCATTTTTGATTGGGTTTATCCCACAGCGAATCTACATTGGCGGATACCATGCAACATCGCACACCAGATGCTATTTGGCATTCTCCGGACTGGCACTTATCTGCATTTTGCTAAGTAAGGCAATCGCAGCAAATCACCTTTTCCGTATCCTGACAACAGTAGCTCTTTTGGGCATCTCTATCTTTCTCTCACCTATCGAAGCAAAGAATAAGCCTTTAAGTGAAAAGAAGCGGTCAAGTTACAAGATGGTCGCATCTGTTCTTTCGTCAATAGATTTCCTGCTTGCCATTTTTAATGTGCTTCCGTATACACGTCATGTAGTTTGCTACTATCTCTCCAAATGGGTATTGATTGTATTCTCAACAATTCCTTTGGTTCAACAAAAATTTAATGCCAACTTTTGTAGATAGGGAGGTGATAACATGAAAAAAAACAAATGGGTGCTGCTTCTTATCGCTTTTGTTGCATTTTTGGTATTGGTTTATTTTATTGGTGCTTGCCTTAATGCAACGGCAGAGGCATTGACAATTATTTCGCTCTGCATCGGCATACTGGTCATTTATTTAGTCGTAAAAGCAATCAAATCAAAATAAGGAAAGGAAAATGTGATCATGAGTA
>NZ_JAFREJ010000034.1:0-3067 GCF_017377545.1 Faecalibacterium sp. Marseille-Q4164
TTATATTTAACACACGGCAAGAAACAATTTCCGTTTCGCACATTGTAATGTTCGCAGAAAAAACTTATAATGCTTTTGAACCTGTAGGACACACAAAACGCGGAAAAGAGAGGGAATCATGAGGAAACTGTTCCTTTTGGAAGATGATCTGAGCCTGATCAGTGGGCTGACCTTTGCATTCAAGAAACAGGGCTTTGCACTGGATACAGCCCGGACACTGGCAGAAGCCGAGGTGCTGTGGTCAGACAGAAAATATGACCTGCTGGTGCTGGATGTTTCCCTGCCGGATGGCTCTGGCTTCGATTTCTGCCAGAAGGTGCGGCGCACATCCAACGTGCCGATTCTGTTCCTGACCGCTTCGGATGAGGAAATGAATATCATCATGGGGCTGGAACTGGGCGGGGATGATTACCTGACCAAGCCGTTCAAGCTGGGTGTCCTGTTGTCGCGGGTCAATGCACTGCTTCGCCGTGCAAATGCGTCCGGCGCAGGAGAACCCGTACTGGAATCGGGCAGCATCACCGTCCGGCTGTTGCAGGGGCAGGCATACAAAAACGGAATCTTGCTGGAACTGACCGGCGCAGAGTACAAGCTGCTCTGCTTCTTTATGCAGCATCCGAATGCCGTGCTATCCAAGGAACAAATTCTGGATGCACTGTGGGACTGCGATGGGGATTACATTGACAGCAGTGCCTTAACAGTGTACATCCGGCGGCTGCGGATGAAGATTGAGGACGACCCCGGCAAACCGCAGATGCTGCTGACTGTCCGCGGCATGGGCTATAAATGGAATGGGTAAAGGTGCCGTATGAAAGTATTCGCAAACCGGGAAATCCGGATTTTGTTCCGGACAGTGCTGGCGGTCTGGGCGGTGGCATTGGCTCTCACGCAGGGCATCGTATGGCATACGACGCATGTATTTTCTTTCGGGTTACTGTTGGTTTTTCTGCTGCTGGGCGGCTGTCTCTGGGGCGTGCTTTTTCGCTATTTCCAAAGGCAGAGCGCGCTTCTGGAACAGGCAGTCCAGCAAATCCAAAGCTGTCTGGATGGTAACCCGGATGCACGACTGGACTGCGACCGGGAGGGAGAACTTTACCGTCTGTTTCACTCCGTTAATGCATTGGCGGCAGTTCTGAGCGCACACGCAGACAACGAGCAGCGGGAGAAGCGTTTTTTGAAAAATACCATTGCAGATATTTCGCACCAGCTCAAAACACCGCTGGCGGCGTTGAATATCTACAACGGTCTGCTTCAGGACGAAGTTGTTTCGCCGTCGGAGGTCAAAGAGTTTGCAGACCTGTCCGAACAGGAGTTGGACCGCATCGAAACGCTGGTGCAGAATCTGCTCAAAATCACCCGGCTGGATGCCGGTTCGGTCGTCTTGGAGAAGAAAAACGAAAATGTTGCTGAAATGGTGCAGGACATCGCGCGGCAGTATAACTATCGTGCAGAGCAGGAACAGAAAAAGCTCGTTCTGTCTGGCTCAGAGGCGGTTACACTTTGGTGCGACCGTGACTGGATGCAGGAAGCTGTGGACAATCTTGTAAAGAATGCCCTTGACCACACAAAGAGCGGAGATACGATTCAGGTAGAGTGGAATGCACTGCCGTCCATGGTTCAGATCAAAGTGCGCGACAACGGCAGTGGCATCCACCCGGAAGATTTGTACCATATCTTCAAACGGTTTTATCGCAGCCGCTTTTCACAGGATACACAGGGCATCGGGCTGGGTCTTCCGCTGGCAAAAGCCGTTGTGGAAGCCCATCACGGCACCATTGAAGTAGACAGCGAGCTGGGAAAGGGCACGACCTTTACTCTGAATTTTCCGATTCCTACAAAATTGTAGGCTGAGTGTAGGCTTGCAGTAAGGTTGACGTGTTATCCTTTTCTGCACAGACAGAAATAATCCGTCTGAATCGAAGGAATCTGCAAAGTGAGGGATACACTATGGAACTATTAGAAGTCAACCATCTCTGCAAGACCTACGGCAGCGGAGAAACTGCTGTCCATGCGCTGAAAGATGTTAGCTTTTCAGTGCCGAAAGGCGAATATGTGGCGGTCGTTGGCGAATCCGGCTCCGGCAAAAGCACCCTGCTCAACCTGATTGGCGGACTGGATACGCCGACTTCCGGCAAGGTGCTGATTGATGGCAAGGATGTTTTTGCCATGAAAGACCGGGAGCTGACGATCTTCCGCCGCCGCAATATCGGTTTTATCTTTCAGGCATTCAACCTCATCCCGGAACTGACCGTAGAACAGAACATCCTGTTCCCGGTGCTGCTGGACTACCAAAAGCCGGACAGGGCATATCTGGAAGAACTGCTGACCGTGCTGAATCTGAAAGACCGTCGAAAGCATCTGCCAAGCCAGCTTTCCGGTGGGCAGCAGCAACGGGTAGCCATTGGCCGTGCCCTGATGACCCGCCCTTCACTGATTTTGGCGGATGAGCCGACCGGCAATCTGGACACCCAGAACACCAGCGAGGTCATTGCCCTGCTAAAAGAAACATCCCGGAAATACGAGCAGACCATCCTGATGATCACCCACAACCGCAGCATTGCGCAGACGGCAGACCGGGTGTTGCAGGTATCGGACGGCTGCCTGACCGATTTTGGGAGGTGCCGGGAATGAGCAGCACAGAAATGAAAAGCTATCTGAGCCTGATCCCGCTTTCTGCCAAGGTACGCAGACGGCAGAACCGCATGACGATTTTGTGCATCGTCCTTGCGGTGTTTCTGGTCACGGCGGTGTTCAGTATGGCAGATATGGCGATTCGGATGGAAACCTCAAACCAACTGAACAAAAACGGAAACTGGCATATCATGGTAAAGGACATCTCCCCTGAAACAGCCGCAGAGCTTGCCACACAGGAGGATGTTGCTGCATTTTCGGCGTATAGCGACATCAACGCTTCCCTTACGGAAAACTACTTTGCCGGAGATAAACGTGCCGCACTGGTAGGAGCAGATGATGCAATCCTTCAAATCTTTCCGGGAATGCAGTGCAGCACTGCCCCGGCGGATGGCGAAGTGCTCGTGACAGCAAACATCCGGGATTGGCTGGATGT
>NZ_JAFREJ010000035.1:0-1958 GCF_017377545.1 Faecalibacterium sp. Marseille-Q4164
TTCTATATCAAACGGTGTCTGTTCGGATGTCCTAAACCCTGCCATAAAACCGGTGTATGATGTAAGATTGTTGTCTGGATGAAATTGGGAATTTTTGCTCTGCCGATGCCCCAAAAATCCAGCAGGAAAGCCGTTGAGTTTGAGGTCGTCTTGCAGGGCTGATTTTGGCTCTGCACACTTTTGCACATTTTCTGCACATTGCAAGGATGGATAACAGGTGCAAAGGAGTGCAAACAATGCAAAGGAATACAATAGATTCACAACTCTAAAATCACGGTGCATCGATGAAAATGACGATTCTTCGTGAATTGTGGATATGGATGAAAGATGCCGTTTGGTTTCTACGAATCAGTAGGCCGGGGGTTCGAGTCCCTTCCATCGCAGTAAAGCAATCCAAATCCGAACCATTTTCCTTTGATGCGGCTTGGGCCGCTTCCTCAAACGTGATGGTCTGTGTACCTTCTTTATAGTTAAAGGTTATCAAAACCTTATCATCGTACAGATAAATCGAATTGATGAACGTATCCACCAACGCTTGCCTCTGGTCTTTCAGGCTCATGTCCAGTTTACGGAAGCGCATCAGCCAGAAACGGATAAATTCCTCTTTGATTTTTGGCTTTGCCAGCTTTTCTTCCGCAATGCGGGCTTCAAGCTCACGCTTGGTTTCTTCGAGCTGTTCCAACCGTTCCTTGGTGGAACTGGTGAGGATTCCGGCTTGAATTGCGTTGAGCATATTCTGGATACCCGATTCTGCATCCCGGAGCTGTTTCTCATAGAGAGGAAGGTTGGTGTTCTCTCGGTCTTGCAGCTCCATGACCTTGGCGATAATGGATTCCATGGCGGCATCGTCCCGGACAAGCTGCATGGTCTGGTTCACCACCAGATCTTCCAGCCACTGTTTGCGGACAGTTTTCTTCTTGCAGCCCTTCTTCTTTTTGGCCGTGGCACATTTATAGTAGCGGTGGACTTCTCCCGTCCGGCTTGTGCCGCTTTCGCCAAACATCAGCGCACCGCAGCAACCACAGTGCAGCTTGGTTGTCAGCAGGTAATCGTCCTCTGCCTTTCTTCGGGCAGGGGCTTTCTTGTTTTTGGCAATCTTTTCCTGCACATCATCGAACAGTTCCAGCGGCACGATGGGCGGAATCGCATCCGGCACGACCACATCCCGGAATTTCAGTTCTCCGATATAACGCCGGTTTTTGAGCATGTGCTCCACGCTGTTGTAAGTAAATTCGCCTCCGACCGGGTTCTTGATGCCGTTTTCATTCAGCCAGTCCCGAATCTCTTTCATCGTGAGGCCATCCCGATACTTCGTGAACGATTCCAGCACGAAAGGGGAGGCAAGCGGGTCGATGTGAAATTTCCGCTCGGAATCCAGCGTATATCCAAACGTTCCACGACCACCGTTGCAGCGGCCTTTCAGGATGTTCTCTGTCTGTCCACGGACAACCTTTTCGGCAAGGTCGGCAGAGTAGTATTCTGCATAGCCCTCCAGAACCGATTCCAGAATGATACCCTCTGGCCCCTCGGAGATGATCTCCGTAGCCGACATGAGCTTGACACCGTTCTTCTTCAGCTGGGTCTTATACCGGGCACTGTCGTAGCGATTCCGGGCAAAGCGGTCAAGTTTCCAGACCAGAACAATATCAAACAGCTTCTTGTCGCTGTCCTTTATCATCTGTTGGAATTGAGGGCGATTATCCGTCTTGGCAGAGATGGCGCGGTCAATGTAGTGCTTGACGATAGTGATGTCATTCTTTTCGGCATAGGCCGTGCATTCACGAATCTGGCCTTCGATGGATTCTTCGCGCTGGTTATCACTGGAATAGCGGGCGTAGATCACAGCGGTCATGGCAAGCACCTCTCTTTACACGTCATTGAACGGTGGAGCGTTCTTTCAAAGCACTGTTTCGTATAATGTATATACCATGTTTTGATGGAGAAATCAAGACTTTTTA
>NZ_JAFREJ010000036.1:0-1892 GCF_017377545.1 Faecalibacterium sp. Marseille-Q4164
CCTTCAAATGCCCAAAGATGAGCTTATTTTATTGATTCAATCGAGTTTTCGCAACTACCGCCCCAAACCAGCCCGCCGTGAATATATCGAAAAGAGTAACGGCAAGAAACGACCGCTGGGTATCCCCACTGTATTGGACAGGATTATACAGGAGTGCGTGCGTATCATTATCGAGCCGATCTGTGAAGCGAGATTTTATCCGCAAAGCTACGGCTTTCGCCCCTATCGGGCACAGAAACATGCAATCCGGGGTATCATCAATGTCATAAATGCTGGATGTAAATCGCCCGACCAGCCCGTGTGGGCCATTGAGGGCGACATCAAGGGATGCTTCGACAATATCAATCACCGCCTGCTGCTCCAAAAACTCTGGAGAATCGGTATCCATGACAAGCGTGTACTGAAAATTATCAGTCAGATGCTAAAAGCTGGATATATGGAAAATGACCTGTTTCATGCAACAGAGCTCGGTACACCGCAGGGCGGAATCCTTTCACCACTTTTATCCAATGTTTATCTCAACGATTTCGATTGGTATGTTGGTCGTATGTATATGGAGCCGCACAGACAGTGCAAGCATAAAGGCAACGACACAAGGCGACTAAAATGGGCTGGTGTAACGCCAAAGTACAATTATCGCTACGCCGATGATTGGGTGATTTTGACGTCAACGGAGAAGGAAGCACTCCGCTTGAAATGTGTCTTGACAAAATATTTTCGGAACAGAATGAAACTTGAACTGTCGCAGGAGAAGACCTATGTAACAGACCTGCGGACAAACGGTATACACTTTCTTGGCTTTGTGGTAAAGGCCGAACGAAAACGGAAAACTCCTGACCCGGCAACATGGACGAAACATCTGGTTGGAAAGCCGCTGCCGGATATGGAACGGTTAGGAAAGAAGATTAAGAAACTGCTCGAAGAAGTGCACCGCATAGAACTTTGTCAAAAAGTCAATGTGCAGGCTGCGCAAATTCAGTACGTCAACTCTGTCATTATGGGTATGGCACAGTACTTGCAGACATCCATCTGCTCTCGTGCCTACCATGCGATAGACCGCAGAGTAAACAACGCTGCACTGGCTGTATGGAAAAAGCTGTACCCCAAACGGTACAACTCCATGCAGGTGCCGCTGAAGGTGCTTTGCAATCTTCCTGACCGACACAAGGGCTACGACAGTAAGACATTTGCGGTATGGGTCGAAGGAAAATGGTTTGGTATAACTTATGCGTTCATCACGCATAGTCACTATGAACCCAAGCCATTTGACCAGAAAATGACGCCGTATACAGTGGAAGGGCGCAGACGGTATGTGAGCTATCGTGCTAAGCACAAGCCACTGCCATGTGACCGTCCATCCGTTAACTCCCCGAACGATATTGCAATGTCAGCATACGCAAAGGGAAGGATGAATTTTGAGTATTATATGAACCGGGAGTATGCTTACAGCAGGGACAAAGGAAAATGTAAATGCTGTGGAAATGCCTTCTCACCCATGCTTCAAAAGCATTGTCACCACGTTAAAAACAAGCTTCCACTTGATAGAATCAATAAAGTACCAAATCTGGTTTGGCTGTGTGAACCATGCCACCGCATGGTTCACAACAGTCCAATACCGCCTGAGCTTGATGCAAAGACGGTAGGCAAAATCATGAAATACCGCGAAAAACTTAAACTGTGAAATTTACAACCACTCTGTGTCCGTGAGAACACAGCAGTGTTGAAATCTGAAGGAAGAAAGTAAATCGATTTGATGGTACGCCGGGTGCGCTGAAAGGTGCACGCCCGGCGTGAGGTGGGGGAAAACTTGGAGATTACTTCAAAAAGTTACCTATCACAACAAAGCAGACTACTCTGCGGACTGCTTCGCAGCCGCAGAGGTGCTGCACATT
>NZ_JAFREJ010000037.1:0-1648 GCF_017377545.1 Faecalibacterium sp. Marseille-Q4164
TAATAGCTACTATACCCATTGCTATCATGATATTTTGTATTCGTATGATTCCGGTGGACACCTTATGGATACTACAAAATCGTACCATCAAGCTGTGGGAGGCTAAGAATGAAAAAAGGCAAAAGCAACTTTTTTCTTATTGCTCCTTTTGCCCTTTGGGGCTGCATTTCAGTATGGACTAGTAATCTTGTCCGATTGACAGATAAAAGCGCAGTACCTTATGCTTGGGCTTCTTTGTTTTTCTCATATGGAATCGTAGCAGTGCATTATATCCAAGTGGCAGTATCCTCCAAAGGCTGTAACAATGCCGAAAACGAAAAAATTGCATGGGTTCAGCTTGGGCTTTCAACTTTGTTCTTGATAGTAGCTGTTGTTCTAGCTATTCAATGAAGGAAAGCAAAGTAATCACCCAAAGCAGTGTAAGGTAACATGGAGAGTTCTTTATACAAAGGCCAATGGATTGGGCTTTTATATGAGTGGAACTACCGTCGGTATTGGCCCGGATTTAATAAAAAATGTTTCAGGAACGGATTACTACACGAGCTATTCCGATAACATCGAACGAAGCTGCCCATTTTCAACGACAGCACTAGTTCCAGAACAAAGTATATATAATACAACCTATACATATGACTTCTATGATGTTGGAACTTATCTTGATTGCAGCGTTGGGTGTTATTTTGGAGTGGTTGGCTCAAGCAAACCAATCTATTGGAGTGCAACTACACAAGTTACCATCCCGAAATTATGATTTTGACCAGCTATGGATGAAATTGTTTTTGAACCCAGTGATGTCAATATGTTAGCAGCTTTAGGCATCGTCGAAAGTGTAAAGTTGTTTCCGTTTATGTTATCAATGGGAGAACTTCAATATACTTGCGATTCAGAATATCGTTGCAAACAATTCGTGAATTGCCTTTCAGAATATTATCCTGACAGCCAAATTGAAGCTAGACAACTGTGGTCGAAATATCATGGTACAGCGAATGCGGTTCAATGTGATATGATAAATCATAAGCCACTGCGTGTTTGGGTCAGGAGTTCTGCCGATTGTTGGTGCGGCATTTATTATATTTGTTACTATGCAGCAAAGTATGGTACAAATAGAATTTTGCTTGCATCCAGAGAAGGTCTGAAAGAATTTATGGAAGGGAAAACCGATAAGATCTCACAAAAGTATTTGACGGAAGAAACTATTACTGAGTATGCCAAAAGATGGGGAAAGCTATTAAACGAAAACACCTCCATGCGTATTTGGCATGCGAACGATGTTAAAAGCGTTAACATAGATTATTTCGACCAGAGAATTATTAGTTTAGTATCGAGAATTCCTATTTCGGTTGGTGAACTTACCGCAGACGTATTAAAAGCGATTTCTGCTCCGGTAAGTGACTGGTATGTCATGAAACGCATAGAAGCACTTTTGAAAAAGGGTGTTCTTCAAGTCGTTATTCCAAACAAAATCTTTTATAATACCATCGTCCAGCTAAACGAAGAATAAAGGAATCCGAGCAAGTCGGCCCAACAGTCACCTCATTTCAACGAGAGGGGTGGCTGTTGGGTCAATTGTTCAAAAAGAAAAACTGAAGATAATAAAAAGTCTTGATTTCTCCATCAAAACATGGTATATACATTATACGAAACAGTG
>NZ_JAFREJ010000038.1:0-1535 GCF_017377545.1 Faecalibacterium sp. Marseille-Q4164
AAGCGGCTGTGGAGTGTATAGAAGTGAGAATGCCGGAATGAGTAGCGCGAATGCAGTGAGAATCTGCATGGCCGAAAGCCTCAGGTTTCTGGAGGAAGGTTCGTCCGCTCCAGGTTAGTCGGGAGCTAAGGTGAGGCCGGAAGGCGTAGCCGATGCACAGACGGTAGAGATTCCGTCACCACCAAAAGAGTTAAGCACAGGGACACATATGAAGTCTCAGAGCCGGGTGTTGGTTCCGGTAGAGATCGAGGGAAATTAGTACCGAAGTCTGAGATGGAAGATGGCGAGAAAAGCTGTGTGTATTTCTGAGGTGCCCGTACCGCAAACCGACACAGGTAGGTAGGAAGAAGATTCTAAGGCCAACGGGAGAAGGGTTGTTAAGGAACTCGGCAAATTGACCCCGTAACTTCGGGAGAAGGGGTGCTCCAGAGATGGAGCCGCAGAGAATCGGCCCAAGCAACTGTTTACCAAAAACACAGGTTTGTGCTAAATCGAAAGATGACGTATACGAGCTGACGCCTGCCCGGTGCTGGAAGGTTAAGAGGAGATGTGCAAGCATTGAATCGAAGCCCCAGTGAACGGCGGCCGTAACTATAACGGTCCTAAGGTAGCGAAATTCCTTGTCAGGTAAGTTCTGACCCGCATGAAAGGCGTAATGATTTGGGCACTGTCTCAACAGCCCGCCCGGCGAAATTGTAGTACCGGTGAAGATGCCGGTTACCCGCGACAAGACGGAAAGACCCCATGGAGCTTTACTGTAGCCTAATATTGGGTTTCGATGTTGCATGCACAGGATAGATGGGACTCTGGGAAACCAAGGCTTTGGCTTTGGCGGAGAGGCCGTTGGGATACCATCCTTGCGATATTGGAATTCTAACCTGCGGCTCTGAATCGAGTCGGGGGACATTGTTAGGTGGGCAGTTTGACTGGGGCGGTCGCCTCCTAAAGAGTAACGGAGGCGTTCAAAGGTTCGCTCAGCTTGAACGGAAATCAAGCAAAAGAGTGCAAACGCAGAAGCGAGCCTAACTGCGAGACTGACGGGTCGAGCAGTAACGAAAGTTGGAGTTAGTGATCCGGTGGTATGTGAGTGGAAATGCCATCGCTCAACGGATAAAAGTTACCCTGGGGATAACAGGCTGATCTCCCCCAAGAGTCCACATCGACGGGGAGGTTTGGCACCTCGATGTCGGCTCATCGCATCCTGGGGCTGTATTCGGTCCCAAGGGTTTGGCTGTTCGCCAATTAAAGCGGTACGCGAGCTGGGTTCAGAACGTCGTGAGACAGTTCGGTCCCTATCTGTCGTGGGCGCAGGATATTTGATGGGAGCTGTCCCTAGTACGAGAGGACCGGGACGGACGTACCTCTGGCGCACCAGTTGTTCCGCCAGGAGCATAGCTGGGCAACTACGTACGGATCGGATAAACGCTGAAAGCATCTAAGCGTGAAGCCGACCCAAAGATAAGATATCCCACTGATTGAATCAGGTAAGATCCCTTGTAGACTACGAGGTTGATAGGCACGATGTGTAAGTGGAG
>NZ_JAFREJ010000039.1:0-1405 GCF_017377545.1 Faecalibacterium sp. Marseille-Q4164
AACCTTGCTGCATACAATCGCTCGCCGGACCGTTCTACAAAAAGTACCCTATCACACTTTGACGTGCTCTAGGTGCTTGTAGGCACAGGGTTTCAGGTTCTTTTTCACTCCCCTCCCGGGGTGCTTTTCACCTTTCCTTCACAGTACTATACGCTATCGGTCACTGGGTAGTATTTAGGGTTGGAGGGTGGTCCCCCCGTATTCCGACCAGGTTTCACGTGTCTGGCCGTACTCTGGATCCTGCGCAGCTCTCTCCGTTTTCACCTACGTGGTTCTCACACTCTCTGACCGGCCTTCCCATGCCGTTCGGTTAACAGATTGAGTCTTAAAAGCAGTCCGTACCCCGAAAGTATTTCTACTCTCGGTTTGCCCTCTTCCGCGTTCGCTCGCCACTACTTACGGAATCTCGTTTGATGTCTCTTCCTCGCCCTACTTAGATGTTTCAGTTCAGGCGGTTCCCTCAATACACCTATTTTAAATTTCAGTGTATTGTACCTGAGTATGAACCCAGGTGAGTTTCCTCATTCAGAGATCTCCGGATCAATGCTTATTTGCAGCTCCCCGAAGCTTATCGCAGCTTATCACGTCTTTCATCGGCTCCCAGTGCCAAGGCATTCGCCCTGCGCCCTTGTTCGCTTGACCTTTCAAACTTCTTTCAGAATGGTATCCTCTTGATTCTCTCTTTTGCCAACGAAGATTATTGTTACCCTTCCTTTTGAAATTGCAATATTTCTTAAAAGAACTTACTATAATCTTTGTTTCGCAGTTATTATTCAGTTTTCAAGGTACGTCTTTGAGTGTCCTTTTCAGGGCCCTCAAAATCGAACAATATCTACTCTGCTTGTATCTGTCACCTGTTCCAGATGGCCGACCATCTTCGATGTTCTTCCATCTGCCTGACTCCTTAGAAAGGAGGTGATCCAGCCGCAGGTTCTCCTACGGCTACCTTGTTACGACTTCACCCCAATCACCAGTTTTACCTTCGGCGGCGTCCTCCTTGCGGTTAGACTACCGACTTCGGGTCCCCCCGGCTCTCATGGTGTGACGGGCGGTGTGTACAAGGCCCGGGAACGTATTCACCGTGGCATGCTGATCCACGATTACTAGCAATTCCGACTTCGTGCAGGCGAGTTGCAGCCTGCAGTCCGAACTGGGACGTTGTTTCTGAGTTTTGCTCCACCTCGCGGTCTTGCTTCTCTTTGTTTAACGCCATTGTAGTACGTGTGTAGCCCAAGTCATAAAGGGCATGATGATTTGACGTCATCCCCACCTTCCTCCGTTTTGTCAACGGCAGTCCTGCCAGAGTCCTCTTGCGTAGTAACTGACAGTAAGGGTTGCGCTCGTTGCGGGACTTAACCCAACATCTCACGACACGAGCTGACGACAACCATGCACCACCTGTCTC